>CAMDDI010000199.1 GCA_945890905.1 Bacteriovorax stolpii | reverse complement strand
AACTCTTCTAATGGAGATAAGGTGAGATAGCAATGATTAGGAAATAAATGCGATGCGGCGATAGCCTTAACTGACTACTTTTTTCACACCTTGATACGTGCATTGGCCTTACGAAGTCTTTCAGAGAGAGTTTTTACCAAAATTTCGAGCCACTTAGGCTGAGTTTTGAAAATGTTATCAAAAGTCTCTTGAGGAATTTCAATTAATTCACAATCGGTCATGGCCCGAACCGAAGCACTCCTAGATTCTTTATCAAGAAATGACAGTTCTCCCACTAATTCTCCAGAATAAACGTGACCCAAAACCACCTCTTCGATGCCTCTTTTCTTTGAAACTACTAACTGACCAGTCTGAACCCAGTACATGCTGCTAGAATGCTCACCTTCTTTAATGAGACTCTCTTCTGCTGCAAGTCTAATAATAGTGGCCATTAGTGCTCCCCGATAGTTGAAAGATATTCTGAATAGCTGCCAGGATAAAACTTTACGCCCCCAGAACTCACTTCTGCAACTTGAGTTGTGAGTTGTTTTAGAAAATGTCTATCATGGGAGACAATCATCAAGGTGCCATCAAAGCCTTTCAAGGCCTCAATTAGGACTTCTCTGGAACGGATATCCAAATGGTTGGTAGGCTCATCTAAAATAAGCAGATTGCAAGGATTGGTAAGAAGAGTGGCCAGAATTAAACGCGACTTCTCTCCCCCGGATAAAACGGAAACCTTTTTATCTACGTCGTCCCCACGAAAGAGGAAGGCAGCTAGTAAATTTCTCATATAACCGTCGGATTTATCTCTCACGCGGTCGCGAACTTCTTCAAACACTGTCTTTTGAGGATTAAGTACATCCATAGAATATTGACTGAAGTAACCCAGCTCAACTCCCGCCCCAATGGTGGCCTTACCATCCGTGGATTCCGTTAGCTTAGCGATGATTTTTAAGAGGGTGGATTTCCCAGCTCCATTCACTCCCACCACGGCAACCTTTTCTAAGCGTTTCACAAGACCTGTAACACCTTGGAAAACTTTCTTCTCTTTCCCTTCAGGACTCACATAAACTTTGGCGAGATTTTCTAATTTCACCACATCATTTCCAGACCGTGGGGCCTTAGGAAATTCAAAATTAATAGCCTGATCTTCAGGCATCACTTCAATGCGGTCAATCTTATCAAGCTTTTTTACCCGTGATTGCACTTGGGCCGCGTGACTTGCCCGGGCAGCAAACTTAGCAATAAATTCTTCTTCTTTTTTCAGCATGGCATCTTGGCGCTCAGAACTTGCCACTAATTGCTCACGGCGAATTTCCCGCTCTTTTTCGTAGTAATCATAATTACCGGAATAAACCGTGATGGTTTTATGATTAACTTCCACAATCTTTTTCACCAGACCGTTCATAAAGTCCCGGTCATGGCTTGTCATAAAGACTGCACCTTTAAAACTTTTGAGCCAACTCTCAAGCCAAACAATGCTCTCCATATCTAGATAGTTGGTAGGCTCATCCATCAAAATAAATTCTGGCTTTTGAGCGAGAACTTTGGCCAAGGCAATTCGCATTTTCCATCCACCAGAAAAGGATTCTACCGGCCGCTTCTGCTCATCCGGCATGATTCCTAAACCTGTGAGAACTTCTGCTGCTTGATACTCAATTTCATAGCCCCCAAGCTTTTCGAACTCAGTTTGATAGTCACCTAATTTCTCTAAAAGCTCGTCTGAATATTCACCATCTTCTAATCTTTTTTCAATGCCAGAGATCTCATTTTTTAAAAAACCAAGACGAGGATTACCGTGAATCACTTCTTCTAAGGCACTTCGACCTTTGAGCTCTCCAACGTTTTGCGAGAAATAACAAATTTTGAGTTTTTCAGGTATTCCAATGCTTCCAGAATCGGCGCGCTCTTCTCCCATAAGAAGTCGAAAGAGAGAGGTTTTACCGGCACCATTAGGACCTACAAGCCCCACTTTTTCCCCGGGACCAATAAAAAATGAGCCTCCTTGATAAAGGACTTGCCCACCATAAGATTTAGTTAAATTAGAAACTGTAATCATCTATCCTCCGAATGGGCCAAGAATAGCTCTTTTGCTATACATCTCCAAGTTTTTTTCGTAATATACGCACCCATGGAATGGAACCTTTTAGACAAACAACAAGAATTTTTGAAACTCCTGGAACACCAGGGAAAAAGCTTTAACACAGTCAAAAATTATAAAGCAGATCTCAATTGTTTTAATACTTTTTTGATCGATAAGCAGAAGCATTTAAAAATCCGATCTTTTACATCCACTCAAGTTCAGGAATATTCTCAATATCTTGATCATAAATATGACTCCTCGAATTCTGTACGACGAAGAGTTCAGGCCTTAAGACTTTTTTTTGATTTTCTTTTGGGTCAAAATTTATTTCCTGAAAATCCACTTAAGCAGATGGCCGTGGCCCCTAAAGTTCTGGATAATCCTGACCCTACTCCTTTTCCTGAAGTGATCCGGACTTATCAGTTACTCAAAAAAAGAGTGGCCCAATCAGAGGGTCTCGCTCAATTAGTGAACACCAGAAATATTATGATCTTTCATTTGATCTACGGAGCAGGTCTAAAAGTTTCTGACATGGCCAAGCTTCACTTTAATAGCATACTTAAAGATCAAAAAAATTTCCGAGTGATGGTTGAGCATCCCAAACGTGATCCCTATTCCATTCCAATGCCACAAATTTTTCAAAAAGATTTTCTTTTTTATAAAAATATTTACCAGCAGTTCCAAAAAGATGAATCACTTGAAATTGAAGAACTCCTCTTTAATGGAAATCCCTATAAAATTCTTGCAGGTGGACTCTCTCCCAGAGGAATTGAGCTTTTTTTTGAAGAACTGAGGCGGGAGCTTAAAACAGATATGACGGCCAAGTCCCTTCGCCAATCTTGCATATTCAAATGGCTCAATATGAATATCAATCACACCACCATGAAAGAATGGTTAGGTGTGACTCCGGGATATTCTTTAGAACTTTATCTGGAGGAATTAAGAAAAGATCCTACGGGAAAAGTATTTAAAGATTTGGAAGCCCAAGATGACTGACGAGGATTTTATCCGTCGAACATTTACACTCGCAAAACTTGGCCAGGGCAACACCTGGCCTAACCCTTTAGTGGGTGCAGTTATCGTGAAAGATAGAAAAATTATTGCCGAAGGCTATCATCACCAACACGGCCATGATCACGCAGAACTTGATGCCATCAATAAGGCCACCTCAACTCTTGAAGGGTCCACTATTTATGTGAATCTTGAACCTTGTTGTCACACTAATAAACTCACTCCTCCGTGTGCTCAAAGATTAATCACTGAGAAATTTAAAAAAGTCGTGATCTCCAACCTTGATCCCAATCCCCTCGTCAACGGCAAAGGGGTGGAGCTTTTGCGCTCTCATGGCATTGAAGTAGAACATGGAATTTTAAAAGAAGAAGGTGAAGCCTTAAACGAAGCTTTTTTCTTTGCCCAAATTCATCGCAGGCCCTTTATTCATCTAAAAATGGCCACCACCCTAGATGGGAAAGTCGCCACATCAGCGGGTGAATCTCAGTGGATCACTGGGGAGAAGGCCCGTCTTCATGTTCATCAGATGCGGGCCCATCATCAAGGAATCATTATTGGTGCAGAAACTGCCCGCAGAGATAACCCTAAACTCAACATCAGACTTCCAAACTATCAAGGCAAGCAACCTTGGAGAATAGTGATTAGTAAAAGTGGAAATCTTCCCAAACACTTGCACCTCTTCAGTGATGAACTCAAAGATCAAACCTTGGTGTATTCTGACATTCAAGAAGCCATGAGAGATCTCTTTGAGAGAAAACTTATCAATCTAATTCTAGAGGGTGGACAAAAGCTTGCTTCCGAATTTGTGGGCCAAGGCCTAGTTAACCGAGTAAGTCTCTATCTGAATCCTAGTTTTTTAGGAAGCGGTATAAGTGCACTAGGAGACTTAGGTGTGACTCAATTGAATCAACGACCACGTTTAAAAAACATGCATTCAGAATGGCTAGGAGAAGATCTTTTTCTTTCGGGCAATTTGCATAAGGAATAATTATGTTCACAGGGCTTATCCAAGAAGTTGGCATTATCGATTCAGTAAAAACCAATACTGAAGGAAAAGAATTTATCATCAAGGCTCCCATACTTATTAAAGAAATAAGTATCGATGATTCCGTGGCCACCAACGGAGTATGCCTGACTGCAACTTCCATTGTGGGGGATACTTTCAAAGTTCAGGCCGTGCACATGACTTTAGAAAAGACTTCTATTGGCTCTCTAAAAACTGGAGATAAGGTCAACTTAGAACTCTCCCTTCGTCCTACCGACCGCTTAGGCGGCCATTTTGTTCAGGGGCATGTGAATGCTTTGGGGCAAATTAAACAAATCTCCACCAGAGGGGGAAATTGGGAAATTGAAGTGAGCTTTCCCCAGGATCTTCGTAAGTATATGATTTCCGAAGGTTCCATTACTCTAGATGGCATCAGCCTTACTATTGCGCGCCTAACTGATCAAAGTCTGACCGTCGCGATTATCCCCCACACTCTAGAAAAGACTTCACTGTCCTCTAAAAATGTTGGTGATCACCTAAATCTCGAGGTAGATATGATCGCTAAATATATCGAGAACTTCCTGCGCTTTGATAAAGATTCACGCAGGGATGAATGGGCGAAAAATTTCTAAGTTGAAAATATGAAGACCGAACATAAAAGTCCTCTAGATTCTATTGAAAGTGCACTTGCTGATCTAAAACTCGGCAAGATGGTGATCGTAGTTGATGATGAAGACCGTGAGAACGAAGGAGACTTCGTGATGGCGGCCGACATGATCACAACGGAAACTGTGAACTTCATGGCCACCATTGGCCGCGGTCTTATTTGTACTCCCCTGACTCAAGAGCTTGCTCAAAAATTTGATCTCCCTCTTCAAGTTCAGGCCAATACTGCAAGTCTTGGAACGGCCTTTACTGTAACAATTGATGCCAAAGATCACATCTCTACTGGCATCTCTTCACCGGACCGCGCTCACTCCATTAAACTACTTTCAGAACCTTCAACCACAGCTTCTGACTTTGTTCGTCCAGGACATATTTTTCCACTTATCGCAAAAAATGGTGGAGTGCTTGAACGTCCAGGACACACTGAAGCTGCCGTTGATCTTGCAAGACTTGCTGGCTTTGCACCGGTAGGTGTGATTTGCGAAATCATGAATACAGACGGATCAATGTCCCGTCTGCCTGAACTCCTTATTTTGGCCCGGGAGCATAATTTAAAAGTCATCTCCATAGCTGATCTTATTTCGTACCGGAAACTCACAGAGAATCTTATTTCAGAAGTTCAAACAGTCTCTATGCCGAATAAGTACGGCGAATTTCAAATGTATATTTTTCGCTCAGAAATCTTAAACCAAGAGCACATCGCTTTTGTGAAAGGTGATCTGGAAAAACTTAAAACTCAAAGTGCCCTAGTGCGAGTTCATTCAGAATGCTTAACTGGGGATATCTTTGGAAGTTTGCGCTGTGATTGTGGAGAGCAATTAGAATCCTCCATGAAAAAAATCGAGGAACAAGGCTCGGGCATCGTGGTCTATCTCAGACAAGAAGGCCGGGGCATTGGTCTATACAATAAAATTAAGGCCTATCAGCTTCAAGATAAAGGCATGGACACTGCCGAAGCTAATCTTCACTTAGGTTTTCCGGTGGACCTTCGTGACTACACCATGGCCGCACAAATCTTGCGCTATTTCGGTGTCACAAATATGAAGCTCTTAACTAACAATCCAACCAAGATTGCTGGCCTCGCTCATTTAGGATTTAACTCTATTGAGAGAGTGGCATTAGAGATGAGTGCAAATCATAAAAATGGCCAGTATCTTTTCACCAAGAAAGTAAAACTTGGTCATTTGCTCAAACAAGATCTATTCAACCAATAAGAGAGCTTCCTATGAAAATTGAAGGTTCATTAAACGCATCTAAACTTAAAGTCGCTATTGTGACTGCAAGATTTAATGACTTTATCACTTCGAAACTTCTCGATGGAGCCGTGGGATGCCTGACCCGTCATGAAATTAATCCATTAAACATTACTGAAGTT
>CAMDDI010000198.1 GCA_945890905.1 Bacteriovorax stolpii | reverse complement strand
AGGCTTTTTAGATCTGTTATGATTGTGGAATGAAAAAATTCATCCTGTTAGTTCTTATAATTTCCCCTCTGGCTCATGCAGTAAAAATGCTGGAAGTTGAAGAAGAAGGAATTCAAGATTACGCACGTAATCCACGTAACTATAAGGACAGATATCAGCAGCCTCAGGTTCTCCCAGCAGAACGTGTAAATTCAAAGAAAACTTATGATGAACCCCAAGTTTTGCCAGGGGAGTCTGTTGTCACTAAAAAGGCGGACCTTCCACAAGTCCTGCCTGGTGAGCCTAAATCTAAAACTGATCAACCCCAAGTTTTACCAGCAGCACCAGTACCTCTGGCCTCTCTTGGTTACAGAGTTGACCCTCAGTATTTAAATTCTGCCGCTGCTCTTTCATATTCATTTTTAAATCAACGCTATGATTACGAAGGTCGCCCGGATGTGTCTGTCACAGGAACTCCCCCTGATGTTGCTGCTATCTATGCAAAATATCCGGGACTGAGTTTTGAGCAAGTGTATTTTATGAAGAGAGCGGCCGAAGAAGCATTTAATATTCATGATCAGAAAGCCAGATGTGAAGTGGGAGAGCTTCAATGTGCGGCGGTCATCGCTTCACTTCAGTTAAATTATGCCAAAAATCTTTATGATCCTAATAATAAAGATAGCCTTTGCGGTAGCCAGAAATCAGAAAAAGAAATCAAGGCGTGTATCTCATTTGGTGATGAAGTGATTAAAGCCTTTGTGAATAAGCTTGATGGCGAGTCACAAGTAAAAGAACTCTTAGCAATTACATACAAAACAACTTATGCAAATGGCTATTCTGAAGATAATTTTTCTGGTCGGTATACTGAAGAATTAGCAATGCTCATCAAACAAAGAGATCAAGTCAACATCAGTCAAACTTGCGTGGGTAATGAGGCCATTACGGTGGGTGGATTTATTGATGCTGGAATAATCGAAAAACGAATCGCTCAATTAAAGGCCAAAGCCGTTACTGAAGGTTGGTCGGTCTCTGCTGATATTGCTCCGGCTTCACAGGCCCAACTTAATTGCCAAGGTTCAGCTGCTGTAGCAGATAATACTTCATCCACTAACGGAACAGCGGCTAATTCTCATGAAGGTAGTGTGCGTGACATCGTTCAACTGGCCAATGTGGCCGCGACCATGGATACCATGGAGAGATATAATTGTTCAGGACCAGTTAAGCCTGCTCAATGTGCTACTTATGAGGCCTATGATAAGCAAGTGATCCCTTCAACTCTTGATGCTCTTTGCAGAACCTCAGCTTGCCGTACTTCTTATACAAATTATTACGATGCAGCTCTTCAGGTGGCCGACAGTAAGGTGAGTCCTGCAGTGGCCACTGCGATGGCGGCCACTCCACTTAAAACCGCCATCAATCCGATTAGCGCTTCAAACATGTTGAGCTTAGTTCGCTTTTACCAGCAAAGTGTTGAGGGACTCAATGTCTCAAATAATTCAACTTCCAAAGTCTCTGCCGTATCTGCTACGGCCTGGGCGGAACAAATCAAAAGTTCTTCTGCCGCTTTCTATGAGCAAAAAATTTGTCCGACTGCCGATGAGTCTTGTCGCAAGCTTGCCTCAACTCTAAGTACTGCTGCTCTTAATATAAAGAGTTCAAATAATGCTTTTATCCCTGGGGTAGAAAAGAAAAAAACTACTGCTGCTGCTCAATCTTCAAGTATCGCCTCTTCTACATCTCCCTCTTTAAGTGGCCCAGATAGTTCATCTCAATCAAGCTTTTTTAGTGAGGGAGAGGGAAGCGTTTCTCTTCCTGCTCAAGTTAATGCAGCAGCCGCTACTCAAAAGAGTCCATCTACACATTCTCAGAATGCTATTTCTGCAACTTCAGCAGTTGGCGGAGTTGGATCCAAATCAAATTTAAACGCTTACCCAACTCAGAATAATTATCATTCATCTCAATCTCATGCTTCTCCTTCCGCTTCTACTACAAAGGATGCTTTGAATGAAGCCGACCAAGAAGTTGTGATGGCCAACTATGAGCGTACCAAAGGTGATTATAAATCTGATGAAGAAGATGTGCTTTTTCAGAAAGTTTCTAAAGCTTATGTGCGGAATTTAGAAAAAGTTTTAAAGAAAAAGAAACTAGAAACTCAAGAGTGATTTTTCACTTTCTGCGGGCCTGGGATTCGAAATAGAATTTTGATGCGGGTGATTTTCTCATCACCCGCAACAAAGTTACTTCAAAGATCCAGATTGAAGAAGGGCCGCAGTTTCCTTAAATCCTCCAATCAGTTTTCCATTCACAAAAACTTGAGGATAAGTAGGCCAACCACTCCAGAGCTTGATCGCAAGTCTAGGCTTCCAGCTCGAGAAATAGCCTCCGTACTCAAGGTACTTAAATTCAACACCGGCACCATTTAAAGCACTCTTGGCCTTCTTAACAAATGGGTTCTGGGCCATACCGATGACAACGACTTTATGAGTTGCTACTGCACTTGAGACCTCTTTGACGGTTTCTTGATGATAGCCAGCGATAAATGAAGCCGCGTCTGGAGACACATTTTCATTACTTAAAACATTGCGACTCATGAGAGCTCCTTGGTTTGTTCAAATTGCTTATTCACTAATTTATGATAAAGACCACTTTGGTTTTTATAGAGTTCTTGATGAGTTCCTGACTGCACGACCTGTCCCTCATTGAGAACAATGATCCGGTCGGCACGCTTCACTGTTGAGAGCCTATGGGCGATAATGAGAGTGGCACGCTTGCCCATTTGCTCATCTAAGGCTTTTTGAACTAAATGCTCACTCTCTGAATCCAGAGCACTTGTGGCTTCATCCAATATTAAAATTTTAGGATTTTTAAGCAAAGCACGGGCAATGGCCACTCGCTGCTTTTGTCCGCCAGAGAGTTGAATTCCCCTTTCACCCACAAGAGTCTGATAGCCGAGAGGAAATTTTTCGATAAAATCATGAGCAAAGGCCATTTTAGATACTTCATAAACTTCTTCATCAGTCGCACCGGGTTTTCCGTAGCGGATATTTTCTAAAATAGATTCACTCACTAAAACTGGTTCTTGAGAAACAAGGCCTATGGATTCACGGACTGTTTTGAGTGAATACTCTTTTGAATCTTTCCCATCAAAAAATATGCTCCCGGAAGTTAATTCATAAAAGCGCAGGATCAGCTGAACAATGGTGGATTTTCCAGTGCCAGAGGGGCCGACAATGGCCACGGTTTCATGAGGTAAAATCGTAAAGCTCAAATCTTTAAGAACCAAAAATTCAGGGCGGGTAGGATAGGAAAAAGTTACCTGTTTAAATTCAATTTTACCTTCGGCAATTTTGTCAAGGCCTGAGGTCATCTCTTCAACGGGCCTATCTAAGAGTTCAAAAATTCTGCCACTGGCCCCCACCGCTGACATAAAGTCAGTCCACAAACTTCCGAGCATACCTACAGAGAAGGCCACAGTGATAACATAAAGAAGAAAAGAGGTGAGTGTTCCCACAGTCATATCACCTTGAATCACTAATCTGCCACCATACCACACGATGAACACCACACTCACAAGACCCAGCATCGTCACAAGATTGGTAAAATTTGCAACCACTTTGATTTTATTTTTTGAAAGCAAAAATGAATTTTCAAGCCGCTGATCGTAGCGAGAATGTTCATAGTTTTCTTGAGCAAAGGATTTTACCGTACGCACACTTCCCATTCCTTCTTCGGCCACACCAGAGGAGGTGGCCAAAGAATCCTGAGCACTTTTTGAAATGGCCTTTACTTTTTTACCAAAGCGGGCCGCGATAATTCCCAGAGGTGGAATAATGAGTAAAATAAAGATTGTGAGTTTCGCTGACGTCATAAAGAGCATAACCACACCACCAGTGGCCTGAACAAAGCTTCGCAACAGCATAGAGATATTAACACTCAGTGCATTTTGCAAGACTGCCGTATCACTTGAGAGTCGTCCTAAAAGCTCCCCGGTTTTTTGTTGATCAAAAAAACTTATATTTTGTCCCAGAATTTGTTTAAAGAGTTTGGCCCGCAGCCGCTTGACTGTTTTTTCCCCGGCAAGTGTAAAGTAATAGTAGCGCAGGGCCGATGTCACAGATTGGATGACAAATACGATTAAGGCCAACATTGCCGCTTGATTGAGATCGGTATAACTCTTATTGACGATGGCATCATCAATAATTTTTTTTATTGAGTGGGGATAGGCCAGAAGGGCGGCACTTGAAATAGCGAGAAATAATAATCCTCGTCCTAAAAGTGGCCATTCTTCACGGGAGAGTCGCAAAAGTCTTTGATAAATGCTCATGAAGGGCAGTGTAAAGTTTAGTTTACATTATGTAAAGTTTAGTTTACAGTGTCCAATATGAATTTAACTAACCGGATAAAATTTTTAAGACAGCTTAAAGGTGATATTTCTCAAGAACAACTAGCGCAAATGATTGGCTGCTCCCGTCAGACTATTATTTCTATTGAATCAGGATGTAAAAATCCTTCAGTGGAACTTGCTCTGAAGCTCTCCCATGCATTGAATACCCCTATGGATGAGCTCTTTGCTTTGGAAGAAAATCCTGAAAAAGAAAAGTTTTGCCGCAAGATTGCGGCGTTCTTTAAGTGTCGCTAGGAGAATCATATGCCTTTTTCAAAAGATACCTTTCGTTATTTTGATCTCGCTAAAAAAAATCCCAACAAAAAAGTGTGGTTCGATAAAAATGAAACTCTCTATCTTGATGGCGTAAAAAAGCCCATGGGAGAGATCGCTGTTAAAATTTGGGAAAAGTTTGCAGATGATTTGCCAAAAATTGAAATCTCTCCCAAGAAAGTTACCCGTCCTTTACGAAATAAAAATAAAGTCACTCCAGATAGTCCGCTAGTGAAGCAAGACTCATCTTTTTTCTTGGCCGAGAAGGCCACCTCGCGCTTTGAGTGGAATCCCGGTATTTATTTTCAGATAAGTGGGAATAAGGATGGGAACTTAATGGGTCTAGGCATTTATATGACTTCAAGCCGACAGATGAAAAAAATGCGCCGAAGTATTGTGGATAACTTTGAGCACTTTGATAAGATCATGAAAAATCCTAAGCTCAAAAAAAGATGGGGAGCACTTTCGGGGGATCTCTATACTCGGTTTCCTAAAGAGTATGATGAGACCAGGCCTTACGCCAAGTATCTCAAGCATAAGCAATTTTTCCTCAGTAAGCATTACACTCGGACCCAAATGATGCAGAAAAATTTTATGCAGGAAGTAGTGAAAGATTTAGAAGCGGCCATGCCGTTTTTTATCTGGATCAGAGATAAAGTGGGGACTTACCAGGACAGAGCAAAATTTACTTATAGAGATGATGGTTGAAGCCAAGGTGGCTTTACACCTAGATCATTGGTTGGGCTTCTTCCAAGACTAATTAAGTTATTCCATTCAAGAGGCAAATACTTTGCCTCTGCAGCATATCCGCGAGCTTCAATACCATCAGTTTTATAATGACAACTATCACTGGGAGCAAATGCTCCTGAACCACAAATGGCCAATTTAAATTGAGATGGATTACCCATGCGCAAAAGCCATTCATGCAGTGTCAGGGGTCGGGACGATTCAATAGAGGGATCCAAGATATATTTTACTCCTGCCACTTGAACAATCGGGGCCACATGAAACCACCATGTGGCAATTCCATTTTTATTAAAGGGGGTTTTTACTTTTAGAGATCCAAAGACAAAGGCTTTTCCTGGAACAGGAACTTTGTCCTGATGGTAAAAAAAAGCATTGGCCACGGCGGCCCGAGCGAAGCAGCCATCTTTGGGGTAGAGCCAAGTAATTCTGCGGATAAAATCTGGATGATTTTTCCAAATGAGGAGTCTCTCATCTCTAACTTTTTGGAAGCGTGCATTTAAAAGTTTAATTGATCCCCAACGCGTGGTTTCTGGGACTGACTCAGGAGTATAGAGACGTGCGGTAGAGAGAACATTATCTTCATCACGACTTTGAGTCATGATTTGCGTCATTTGATTTTGATAAAATTCAAAGGACATTGTTGGGTCTCGGTAAGCACCCATCTCTTCAGAGGCCAGCGTCAATTGAGCTGAAATGAATAAAAAAACGAAAGCAAATTTCATGGGCTAAAG
>CAMDDI010000197.1 GCA_945890905.1 Bacteriovorax stolpii | reverse complement strand
GTAGTTCAGATTGAGAGAAACTAAAAAAAGATGTGAGAAAGAAAATAAAAATAATCATCTAATATTCCAATTCAAAGCGCAGAGAATAGCGGATTCTCACGGCGACCGCCTTACCGTCGACTTTTGCAGGCCGAAAGCGAAACTTTTTGATGGCCTCTACCGCAACGATCCGAAAAAGATCTGGCCCTTCAATCACTGACACTTGTCGAACCGTGCCTAAATTGTCGATCAAAATATCCAGGGCCACTGCTCCTTCGAGTCCTTTTTCTTTGGCCTCTTTAGGATAGGTAGGCCTGACCTCAGAGAGAACACTTGGCATCTCGGAAACTAGGTAATCCTCAGTAGGAGTGGGAAGCGAATCAGCGTCGGAGTTTTGCAAAACGGTTGAATCGGTTTGCTTGGCCAGGGTATTTCCTCGCTTGGCCTCAACGGCTTCACTGTTATTAACCGAACTATCCACGTAAGAATTGCGATTGGCACCAAAAACTTCTCGGCTTGGTTTACTCTCTGGGGATTCATTAACTGACTTTAAGACAACTTTGGTTTGTTCTTTTATCTCACTGAGTTTTTGCGTTTCCTGGGGTTGCGAGATGATGACAGGAACATCGATCATTTCTGTAGAAGAAGAAGGGAGCTTGCTAACAACAAGAAACAGAGCAACCAAAGATAAATGAAGCAGCAGTGAACTTAAAATTGGCCGCTGGTCAAAAAAGATCATTTTAATTGGCCTTAATTTTTTCAACCTGGAGAGCAAACCTATTAAGACCGGAGCGCTTAAGCAGATCGATAAATCGCACCATATCTCCATGCTTTGAATCAGTGTCAGCACTAATTAAAAAATTAGTCTCCGGAGCCGTTTTCGCTAAACTGAGGAGTTCTTTTTGAATAGCTTCATCCGAGAGAAGTGCCCCATTAAACACAATTTGTCCTTCCTTTGTGATGGCCACTCCCACAGTCGCCGCTTTAGAAGTGAGATCTGATGTGAGAGTTTTTGGAAGATTAACTTTAAGACTTTCTTTGAGCATAACCGGTGCTGTGACCATGAAGATCACTAGGAGAACAAGCACCACATCCACAAAAGGAGTGATATTAATCTCGTTGATTCCATCATCATCTAAATCAAGTTTAGTCGCCATTTAAAACTCTCGATAAGCGAGGTAGAGATCTTTCAAGGATTGGGCCTCGATCAGAACACTCTTGGCCTTTCTTCCATAAAAGTTATAGGCCACCACTGCAGGAATCGCTACGATCAATCCTGCGGCGGTAAGTACAAGTGCTTCCGCAAGAGAAAACATCACAGTATTGGTACTGCCCGCACCTTGAGAGAGTTCTCCAAAACTCACGATGATTCCTAGGATGGTTCCCAACAGGCCTACAAAAGGAGTCGTCGAACCAAGTGTACCTAAAATAGGAAGACCTTTTTCCAGCTCTTTTTTCTTACCAGCAGCGTAGGCATCAAAAGCTTTGTCCACATTTTCAGATGACTTGAGATTTTTGATCTCTACAAAAAAATCACTGAAATAAAAATCTAACTCTGAGGAGTTTTTATTATTGCGGATACTTTTTTTAAACTCCTCACTAGGAAGCTTAAGCAATTTAAAAAAGCGACGACGCTCAAGAATGATTGAAATTGACCAAACGGAAAGAATGATCAGACCTAAAAAGATGAGCCGAGAGAGCCATTCCACTATGACGAGCCAAAGCATAAAATACCTCACTTAATTGGCGAGATATTAAAATGTTCCCTCGAGTCTGTCAGCAAAAGACTTCAAAGTATGCGAGATTGAGGGAAATCTTTTTTCATTTCTTTGAGCAGAATCTTTAGATGCTCTTCACCTTTGGTTTCCAAAGTAAAAAACACATTGGTTCCAGTGATTCCTGTATTATCTGAATCCCGGTCATGCACCACTTGTAAAATATTGGCCCCCACATCCTTAATGATTTTTGTGAGATCGTGAAGCACTCCTGGACGATCGGCAATAGGAACCGAGATACGAACCTTACGGTGAGATTCTAAAAGGCCGCGATCAATAATTCGCTCCAAGAGATTCACGTCAATATTTCCGCCGCAAATAACAAGTACGACTTTCTTATTTTTAAATCTCTTCGGATCTTTATGGTAGAGCTGATCAAAGAGGGCCAGAGGTAGAGCTCCCGCACCTTCAGCAATCACCCGAGCTTTTTCCATGAGCTGCAAAATCGCCCAGGCCATTTTTTCATCATCAACTGCATAAGAGGCATCTACCACTTTACTTAGAATTTCAAACATATCCTTGTTGGCCACTTTCACTCGAATACCATCTGCAAAGGTTTCGGCCTTCTCGATGGTTTTAATTTTTCCAGCGTTGAGTGAATCAACCATGGAGCTGCAACCACTGGATTGTCCCGCGATGACTTTGGCTTTGGATTTTTTGGCCTTGATGACTTGGCCAATTCCAGATACTAGTCCTCCGCCGCCTATGGAAGAGAATACATAATCCATATCGGGAAGTTGTTCTAAGAGTTCATAGGCCACGGTTCCTTGACCAGCAATGACCAAAGGATCATGAAACGGATGAACAAAAATCATCTTTTGTTTTTTCATCAAAGTTTCAGCATAGGCAAAAGACTCTTCAATGCTTCTACCTTTTAAAATAACTTTGGCCCCCAAAGTTTCGGTATTTCTAATTTTTGTAAGTGGACTTCCTTCAGGCATGATAATGGTGGCCTTCACCCCAAAACGGTGAGCGGCCCAGGCCACACCTTGGGCATGGTTGCCAGCACTCACAGCAAGTACACCTAATTTTTTTTCTGCGGCCGTGAGTTTTGAAATCTTGTAGGTGGCCCCTCTCATTTTGAATGATCCGATAGGTAGCATGTTCTCTAATTTTAAATAGACTTCGCAGTTGTACTGCTTAGAGAGCCATTCGTTATAGATGAGGGGTGTAGCGTGAATAATCTTTTTAAGACTCGCATATGCTTTATCAAATTCTGTAACATCTAATTTCATTTAGGCCCCTAAGCGAGAGTAATCCGAGAGGACTCTCAGGCTGAGAAAAAGAAAAATCACCCCCGCGACACGCAAGAGCCACTTCTCTGGTAAGTTTTTTAAATTTTGCGATAAAACATAAGCTGCAGCACAAACCACAAAAGTGATAATGCCCACTTCCAGGGCCGAGAGATAAGCATCCGGGAGTGTCCCAAGACTCACACCTGTGGCAAGAGCATCGATGCTCGTTGCGAAGGCCAGAATAAGTGTGGGAGCAAGTCCCCACTTTAATTGCTTGGATTCAGATTTAAAACTTTCCTGAAATAGTTTTCCTGCAATAAGCATAAAGATTGCAGTCACTATCAAAAGAAAATGATGACCAAAACTTGAGAAGGTAAAAAGATACCCGCCATAGCTTCCTAACCAGAGCATTAAGAATTGAAAAATGCCAAAGAGAGAAGCTAAGTAGAGACCGCGGGAGAACTTATGCTGCCTTGGCAAATGCAAGGTCATGACTCCCAGTGCGAAAGTCGCCACTGCAGCATCAATGGCCAGAGCTAAGCCTACAAGAGTGATTTCCATAGAGAACATGAACAGGATCCTTTGAATGTTACTATTTCATCATCTAAGTGGTGAAAAAGCAAAATGATCATGATAAACTCTCCCCCATGAGAGCCTTTCAACGCATGTTATTTTTGTCCATTCTAGGAACCTTTTTGGTCATCTTGGCCGGTTCAGTGGTGCGCGGAACTGGCTCGGGTCTGGGTTGCCCTGATTGGCCACGCTGCTTTGGGCAATGGGTTCCACCCATGGACATCACAGAGCTTCCAGCTGACTACAAAGAAGTTTACAAAATTGCCGGAAAAACCATCGCTGATTTTGACCCATTCAAAACGTGGACTGAATACATCAACCGCTTATTAGGTGTGGTTCTTGGATTTTTTATTGTCATACTCTTCTGCCTCTCTTTTGCCATGAAAAGATATGAGCGCAACATCCCTTGGTTTTGCGGTGGCCTACTTTTCCTAATAATTATCCAGGGTGGTGTGGGCGCATTGGTTGTTTCCACACATTTAAAGCCTTTCTTAATAACTATCCACATGTTTCTCGCCATCGTTTTGCTCTTCGGCCTTCTATATTTAAGAAAATACTGCCAAGACTTAGAAGACACCGCCGTCGTTGCCCAAGTGGATCCCAAAGCGCTGTTCATTACTAGAATTTTAGTCGCCGTAACTTTTGGGCAAATTCTTATGGGCACGCAAGTGCGCCAGCAAGTTGATAGCCTCATTCGCGACACTCATGCCGCTTCTCATGACAACGTCATCGAGCATTTGGGTGCCATCTTTTATGTTCACCGCTCATTCTCACTGGTAATTGTTGGTTTATTTATTTATCTTTTGGTTTATTACGAGCGCAGCCGTTTTAATCGCAATGGATTTTTTCTCACACTGATGGCCTTCCTTTGCGTCTTAGGAAATGTGTTCACAGGAATGACTCTAAACTATTTTGGATTCCCAGCTAATGCTCAACCACCCCATCTATTTTTTGGAGTGCTCACCATCAGTCTACTCTACTCACTTTCTTTGAATCTTAGAGGGTCGGTGCTGGAGGATTAAATCCCCGGCTACGCGTGAACTCATACATCACAACAGATGCTGCCACCGCAACATTGAGACTCTCCACCATTCCAAACTGCGGAATCTTTACCCATTTTATTTGCGGATAATCTTCTTTCTTAAAACTAAATCCAAAACCTTCATGCCCTAAGATGAAAGCCGACTTATCGGGAAAATTGACCTCATGAATTCCTTCCGGAGCTTCAGCATCAAAAGCATAAAAGGTAAAACCCAACTGCGAATAGTGATTGTAACTATCGTGAAATACTTTTCGCATGGTCCAGGGAACGCGCTTCATGCAGCCTTTGGCCGGTATAGGATCAAAGAAGGGAGTACCCACCACATCCACGGATTGCGCCCCAAAGGCTTCCGCAGAACGGATGATTTTTCCAATGTTAAAATCAACCTTTAAATTATCTAAAATCAGGGCATAAGGAAAAGCGCCTGGCTTGGCGAAAACCTTGTTTAATAACCTCTGACGCTCAAAGGTTTTTTGCATGTACTGACGCTTATTCATGGGATAATCTTAACTAAATTGTTTTAAAAAGGCGATGCCATGTTGGGACTCTTGGTCATTGGATTCACTGTTCTTATGATCTACACTTTGGTGAAGAACGCTCTGTTTGGTAAACAATTAAGTGCCGATGATTTATATACTGGTTCCACTGATCTGATTATTCCTATCACTTATCGCTCGGAATTTTATCTTGAACCTTGGATAAAGGCCTTAGGCACTTTTCAATCCGGTCAGGTACGCATTCATCTTCTTATTGATGGCCATCATCCTTCAATGACAGCTTGGCATGAGCTCAGTCAAAAACTTCCTAACGTTGAACTTCATACTTTTCTCTCCCGCCCTGAAGGCACTCCTGCAGTAGCATGGATGCTAGAAAAAGTGGCACCTCATATCCGAGGTGAAGTGGTAATCATTGGGGATGCGGAACTTGTTCCTACTGCTCAAGCATTCTCATCACTCAGTAAACTCATCCTCGATAAAGATCGTCCCTATTTTGTAATGCCACAAACAGCAAAATTAAATTTGGTGGGAGAATCTCTTGCTCTGTTAAATCCGACTCTGGCCCTGGCTTCTGTTTTTGGATTTAAAAAATACCGCCGTAAAATGACCTTCCCTCTTTTGAGTGTGGCACAGGGCTGGATGGGAATGCCCCTGAAAACTTTTCAGAATTTAAATTTTGCTGGCATAACTCAGGAGTCTTGGAAGCAGGCCTTGACTAAAAAATGGGAAGAAGTAAATGTTGATTTTCATCTGGCCTTCGGTGAGAGACAGCTTTTACGCTTCTACCCTGAAGACTTAAAAGTTCAAATTTTTCAAATGAAAAGTTATTGGGGAGATCTTTGGAATCAGCCGGATAAAAATGGCTTCTGGTTATTTTTAGTGGCCCTCTTTATTTGGTCTTTTCCACTACTGTGCTTTTTTAGTCATCCGTTTTGGAGTCTTGCAAGTTTCACACTTCTCATCCTCTATCGTTTTTTTTCGAAGATTGTTTTTCAGGAATCTTGGGGAGCGATTGCTCTTCATCCACTGGCCTGCATTGGCTGGATTGGCACACTTGTGTGGTGGACCATAGATGGTGCCAAAACCAAGTATGGTTCTGGCACTCAGAGAAATTAATTTAAGGCATAACTAAAAGCTGAC
>CAMDDI010000196.1 GCA_945890905.1 Bacteriovorax stolpii | reverse complement strand
TTTCGATTTCTTGTAAGACTTTAGCGAGCTTATGTTGGAAATGAATGAGGCAATGCTTGAGAGCAGCTTCAACTGCTTCAGTTCCAGTATTGGAAAACGTAGTGACCCAGGGGCCTTCTGATGTTTCTTGCTGAAGAGTTTCAGAGAGTCTTCGGGCAAGTTTACCACTCTTCTCCCGGATACTTCCTTGAGTAAGAGTAGGGGAGCCGTTATCGGCCCAAGCTTCAATTTTGGCCAGAATTCGTGGATGTCGGTGACCTAATAAATTCGCCCCATAACCACCGGTTAAATCAAGTACACGGTGAATCTTATGGTCTTTTTCAAAGTAAAGATAATCTCCTTCCCCATGGAAGTAATTTTTGTCCAGATTCATGGCCTCAAGAAGCTTAGAGGTCATAGGACGAGAATAAAATTTGAAGTCGTCTTGTTGGACAACTGCAAGCTTCTTCTTAAATGGTTTCTGACTATCTATTGGATTCATCAATAGAAGCTAAAGCAAGTCTGATGCCATTCTGACCTTATCTACAATGGTGCTGGGGCCAAAATCACGTATAACCCTTATACGGTGTCTAAACTTTAGACACTTTAATCAGGAAATCTTTAGCTCATGATTTGCCCTCTGGCACCGACAAGTTTCCCAGAGAGGTCCCTATGGAAATCGTTAAATGGAATTATTTTCAGTTTCGTAAAGCTCACGACTATCCCGTGTTTGTGCGCTTTAAACAGGATGAATTGAATCCCAAATTCCAGCATCTTTTAAATGAGCTTGGATTTGGTGTTATGACTGATGTTGAATCGAGAAAAATTCCTATTCAGAAAAGCAATACTCGTATTCTTACAGTGCAAATAGCGACATCTCGTTTACAGTTGCAACTCAATGGATCTGATCTCTCAGATAAATATGGCCAAGAATCTCTTTCGATTCAGCAAGGCATGCCGATATATACTTACCGTAAAGTGGGGATCATGGGATTTCCAAAAAATAAAATACTTTGGGATTTAGCTATTCACCAAGATATTTCGAATACCGATCAAATGGTGGGAATGCGGATTCTCTTAGTGCGATTTATTTGCCAGGCATTATCTGAGCAAGGTGTCCTTTGTTACTGGGGTACAGTGAAAGACGATACGGTTTTGATCATGAAACAAATGCAGTCTTTTGGTGAAGCCGTTTTAATTGATTTAACAAAAAAAGTTGTATTCTCTAACGGTGGCGAAATGAAGATGAACTCTTCACTTAAAATTATCCGTAAAGATAAAGAGGTTTCGTCGGCTAGCCGCATGGGCCGTGAAGATCTCATCAGTTTTTTGAGTGTGAGTACTTGCTTGCTTAGCTTTTCAGGAATTTCTCCTTCCATGAAAAAAGCCATCTATGAATTAAGTGCTACTTCATCAGCATCTTATGCTGCTTCAGAGAGTTCGGTTAATCTGTAGTTGTCTTCATTTCATTCATTGCATAAACTATTTCGATGAATCAAGATTGGATCAACCCCATTTTATTTTCTTTAGGACCAGTGCAACTTCACTGGTATGGGGCACTTCACGTTATGGCCTTTGTCATTGGTGGACTTCTTTTAAAATATCTCTATCGTCAAAAGTTTTGGGCCCTCTCTGAGGGCGCCATAGACCAGTATATAGTTTGGCTTATTCTCGCAATGTTTATTGGTTCTCGTTTGTTTTATGTCTTTATTTATAATTGGGATTACTATTCGACTCATTTGCTGGAAATATTTGCACTCTGGAAAGGTGGGATGAGTTTTTATGGCTCACTTATCGCTATGGGATTAGTCAGCTGGATATTTGCTCAAAAACATAAGCTCCATTTTTTTCAAATCACCGACTGCCTGGCCATTGCTGGTTCTCAGGGAATACTTTGGGGGAGGATTGGAAATTTTATTAACGGTGAACTTTACGGGCGGGTAACTGATTCATGGATAGGAGTCATTTTTCCCACAGGTGGTCCATTTCCTCGTCATCCTTCACAACTTTATGAAGGTATTCTTGAAGGTTTTGTTCTATTTATTATTCTTTTTTATTTATTTCCCAGAGAAAGATTTTATGGAGTTATCAGCTCACTTTTTCTTCTAGGATATGGCGTACTTAGATTTTTTGTGGAATTTTTTCGTGAACCTGACGCACAATTCGGTTTTTATCTGAAGTTTTTTAGCTTTGGCCAGGTGCTCTGTATTCTCACAATGCTCTTCGGCTGGGTCATGCTCATTTATGCAAGGCGATTAAATATTAAAAATCCCCTCATTCCTCGCTAAATTATTTTTTATTTTGCATCTGTTCCATTATCGTATTGAAATTTTTGTCGATGGGCATCACTGAATAAAAAATCGGAAAACAGGTAATGGTACACGCAGCGCTGTAAACATGTCTAAGTGGAGTTTGCTCCCAAACATACACTGCCTCTTCACCAATTTTTTTATAAGAGGTTTGCTTTCCCAGTTTGTTCACAAGAGATTGAAAAAAAATATCGTGGAGGAAATAGCTAGGCAAACGGGCAAACATGTCGAGAATAGCTCCCTCTTTTGCTTGAACCATGACCGGAAATTTATAACGAATCTGTGCCACATAGAATTTTTTTGTTTGATTGCCTTGAATCTCGTGAATGTTTTCACCTTTGCCATATTTAGTTTCAATCCCATCAATTTTTTTTCCAGGAAAAAAATCTTCAAGAGTTGCAGTGCTGAAATCGTAGTTGGGTTTTTCAACTTTTGCGTTTAAAGGTTGAAACATGAGTAGAAGGCATGGCAATATGGTTAAGAGTTTAATCATTTACCTAGTTTAGCATTTCTTTTGAGAATTATTCTCACAAGAAAGCCGAGCGTATTTGTCGGATACATGAAACAAAGTTTTGTCTTCATGTACAGTCGGAATGGTCCGATGAGATTAAACTGACAAGTTACTGAATAATCAAAGCTGGTCAACCATAGGGACAGAGAAATTTTCCCGGATTGTGTTGAAACCTCCTCGCGATTATTCTTTTTAGATGGAGTATAACGACTTACTTCATACGATTAAGGACGACCAGATGATGAATAAGATGGCAGTTTTGCCAATCGTTTTAACCCTGCTTTTTTCAGCATGTTCTACAAAGAAAAGTTATAAAAACAAAACATATAATCCATCTGTTGCCGAACAAGCTGAATTCTATCGTGTCCAAGAACAACTCATTGAAAAAGATCTGCCTAATTGCAAAGGCTGCATTCACGGAAGTGCTCACGAGCAAACTTTCTCCGCTCCGCTAAATATTTATCATCTTGAGCCCTCAGTTGTGGCTGAACTCGGTCTTCAAAATTCTAAATTTGATATTCCTGTTACTTGGAATAAGCATGTGGCCATGTGGGTTAAGTTTTTCACAGGTAAAGGCCGCAATCACTTCATCAACTACACTCAAAGAGCTGGGCGATACGCTCCTGTTCTTTCAAAAATTATGGCCGATAATGGTTTGCCGCGAGATTTGATTTATTTGGCCATGGCCGAATCTGGTTTTCAAAACCATGCTCGCTCTTGGGCAAAAGCTGTTGGCCCTTGGCAGTTTATGCCTTACACAGGTAAAAAATTTGGTTTAAATATTGATTGGTACGTAGACGAAAGAAGAGATCCATTAAAAGCTTCTATTGCTGCTGCTAATTACCTCAAGACTCTATATAACCTCTTTGGGTCTTGGGAACTGGCAACTGCTGGGTACAATGCTGGAGAAGGAAAAATTGGACGTGCCATCCGCATGTACCACACAAAAGATTTCTGGGAAATTTCTCAGGGGCGCTACCTTCGTCCAGAAACCAAAAACTACGTTCCTAAAATTATGGCCCTGGCCATCATCGGAAAAAATCTCAATGTCTTTGGCTTTAACCAAATCAATTTCGAGAAATGTTTGGATTACGAAGAAATCATGGTGAAAGGCAACGCTGACCTTTACGAAGTTTCTGAAGTTCTAGAATTGGATTTTGAAGAAGTAAAACGCTACAATCCAGAAATCGTCAGATGGCAGACTCCACCTTATATGGACACTTATCCTTTAAGAGTTCCAGTGGGAGCTAAAGAAGCTTGGGATGATTTCAAAGATAAAGATTCTGTAGTCTCTGACAGCTATAAAACTTATGTGCCTAGTAAGCGGTCTTCGTTTCAGCACATTTCAAAAAAATTCAAAGTACCGGTAGAGGTTCTCTCTTCACTTAATCCTGATTTAAGCGAGCATGACCTTTCACCTAGAACCATAGTTTATCTTCCTTTTCGTGAAGATCACTCATTAAATGCCAGCATGTATTCTGACATTTATGAAAAGTCTTCTCGCAAATCGAGCCGCAGAAGAGATTACTCACGTTCCATCAGTTCAGTTCGCGGCCAACGTGGTGGAAAATACATCAAGCACCCTTCAGTATTTTATACCGTTCGTAAGGGCGATACACTTTGGAGAGTGGCCCAAAGAACAGGTGTGCCTATGAGTACGATAATCCGTACTAATCGCCATATAATTAAGCGCCGGATGATTCTTCCTGGTGATAGATTGGCGATTCGCTAAACAATCAATCTTTAAAAAAAATCTAAAATACCCGCTCGTAAGAGTGGGTTTTTTATTTTAAGATCTTTTTATGAGTTTTGGTTTACTAAAGCATTTCAAAGATAAGAAGGTAGCCGCTTCGACTAATATCCAGTCGCCGCACTTCGAACACATCATTATTGGACAGGACTTAGGTGCTGTCTTAAAACTGGTAGAACTCAAGCGCACGCTTCCAGCCGCTTCTGTTAAACTCATCTCCCCTAGACTATTAAGTAAAGCCGCTTTGATTGAAAATTATCAGTTTGGGGTTTCTCAATTGCGCTCATCTGAGGCGGTTGAAGGTATTTACCGCAAGTTTCATGATGCTAAAATCATTCCTCAGGCTCACGATGCTCTCTTTTATAAAGACGGTAAGTTTCATGAGTTCTCAGGACGTGCTAAATCCATGGAGCTGGCAGCTGGAGAAGATTTCTTCAAGACTCGCGGTTATAAGTTCGAAGTCTCTTCATTCTTTACGACCCAAGAATGGGAAAATCTCGATGCCATTTTAAATGAATCCTTGGATCTGAGAATTTTTGATACGATTGATAAAACTTCACCACAGGATCTAGTCCAAAAAGCTGAGTGGCAGCTGACCTTTAAAGATTTCTCCAAAATGACTTGTGAAAATCTCTACGTCTCTATGTCGCCGAAAAAATTTCTGGGTCATCTCGATCACAAAGAAAAACTAACTCCTGAACTCATTGATGTTTGCTCAGCTGCGCAAGTTCAAGCGGCCATCTCTGTAACTTGGGTTTTGAATAAAGAAGTCCACGCCACTGAGCAGACTCTTTTCATTCCGCAAAGCATGACTCACGAATGGGGTCACTTCATCGTAGAATTTGAAAGTTATGATTATCAGAAGAAAGAACAAATCTGCCACGCTCTCTTCCTTATCCATGAAGAAGAGCCGCAGTCAGAAGATTTAGCTTCAAAAATTAAACTTATGAAGCGTGTTCTCGACCGGGTTTTTCCAACCATGGAAGAAGCCACAACAAAAGAATACATACGCCTAGACGAAGAGATGTTTGTTTCTGGAATTAAAGATAGTGCTCAAGAGCAACTAAGCTTTGATTATCCGACCCTTAAATTCTTGGGCCAGATGAGCTCTATGCCGACCCAATTTCTCAATGAAAAATTTCTTGCCCGCACCCTTTTACATTAATCATTAATTTTTTTGCCCACAAAGGAGCTCCCTATGAAATTTCTCTTAGGATTAATCGTTTTGATAACAGCCTCAAGTGCTATGTCTCAATCTAAAATTGTATCCGTTGATGCCTTCGATCTGGCCTACTCTGGCGGATTAGTTTTTAAGCATGATGACGCAAAAAATTCAAATCTCAACAGCACTACTTTCAAACTCAATTTAAACTACGCTCAAAGCATTGAGCAGTACGTAGGTCTTATGTGGAAGGCCCGGGTTCATATCAACCGTCAGGACATTGATTATGGAAAGTATGATGCTTTCTCATCAACCTATGGTGCGGCGGGTGGAGTTCTTTATAACTTTAATAACGATGATATCAAAAATTCATTCATGGCAGGAGCGCTTGCTGGAATTGAGCGAGCCACTTATGGCTACGGTAGCCAAAATGACAAATCGGGATTTAATCTCTTTTTAGACTTTGAGGCCGGAAAGCGGTGGGATTTAGGGCAATATTCAGTCGCCAACATCTCGTATGCACCCACCATCTCTGTTAACTTGAAGCGCTATGGGGGCGGT
>CAMDDI010000195.1 GCA_945890905.1 Bacteriovorax stolpii | reverse complement strand
TTCATGGGTTCAATTTCTGTTAGGGTAAAAGTGGTTTTACTCTTATCAAAAGCAGATTCACGGCTAAACTTTGGCTCTGTAAAAATTGCCACTTGCTCATTATCCAACATTTCTTGAACAATTTTGATGGTGGTCAGCCCTTTGTCATTTTTGCTTTCAAAGATTTTTACAATTTCGTAGTAACCAAATTCCCCACGATTGTAGGCCCTTCTCCCCATGAGGAATCTTTGAGTCTCACCGATTTCACGAGGATAAGTCTTTTGCTTAAGCGCAGTGACGTAGAAAGTTTCAATGAAGTTTGCATTGTGGAATTTACAATCAGAGGTGAGGCTAGAAAATTTTCTCTTATCTTTGTATTCGTTATTACATTTATTAGCAAAATTAGTAATGGCCTTGCGAACTGTTTGAACTGGATGAGCGAATTCTTTTGTGGTTTTTGCTTCATAAGTTCTTATGTCGCCCTCTTTATTTGATTCAAAATTGACTCCACCAATTTTTTCAGATTTATCGGCTGCCATGGAAGATAAAGAAATCAGAGATAAAAAACTCGTGATTAAAACAAGACGTGCCATATCCTTCCTTGAGAATGAGGGTTCTCAATAATGATAAGCGAAGGTTGTATTTTGCGATGGGATAAAAAAAATGCCGCTCTTTCAAGCGGCATTTAAGTTTTCTTAATGAGCGTTTGGAAAGCGGCAGTTTAGGTTCACAAAACCAGTACCCACTTCACGGGCACGAAGAGTAGCGCGGTAAAAACCAGACCATCTAGGAACTGGATCTGGCCACAAATCTACAGCGAGTTGAAATCCAGCACCGTCATAGCGAACTTGTTTGAATCCATTATCGACTCCACGAGAAGAAGCATTGTAGCTGTAATTACTCGTAGTTGTGCTCTCTTTCACTTGAAGACGAACTGTTTTCCAGTAAGAATTAAAAGTACCATCGATGACAAGACGGATATTTTGTTGTCCGTTTCTTCCATCGCACTCTACTTCAGAGAAACCAGCGAAGGCCGATAAAGAAGCCATAGTCATAACAAATGCCAAAACTAATTTCATGAATACCTCATTGAATAGATTGATACTTAATTGATACAACTTCATAAGTGGTTTCGCCAGCCGGGATTTTGATTGTCACTTCATCCCCCTCGCTTTTACCAATTAAAGTGCTACCAATAGGGGATTGCCAGCTGATTCTGCCTTGCGAGGTGTCAACTTCGTCCACCCCAACAATGGTGAAGGTTTTATTCTTACCTTCCTCGTCGGTTACTGTGACTGTGGCCCCAAATTGTATTTTTTCGGATTTGATCGTGGCCGGATCCACAACTAAGGCCGCATCTAAGCGTTTGCTCAAAAATCTAATTCTGCGATCAATTTCTCTTAATCGCCGTTTGCCATAAATGTAATCAGCATTCTCCGAACGGTCCCCGTTACTAGCGGCCCATGAGACCAGCTTGGTGACTTCAGGTCTCTCTACCCGGGTAAGTTCTTCGAGTTCCGTGACTAGTTTTTTGTGTCCATGAGGGGAGATGTAATTCTTCTTTTCCAATCACTTCTCCAGCTCGCTCATGGACTCTTCGATAAGAGATTTCATCTCAGGCGAACATTCTGGTGAACTCAAGAATCGTTTGAGAAGAATGGTAGGGGGAGTTCTCGCTTTATTGTTTAAATAATCGTCCAGAGCTTCAATGATGGAGCTCATTTCAGGTATATCATTTTCTCCTTTTTCCGTGAGAAAAGCTTGGAGGAGATAGCCCATAATAATAGGACCTTTCTGATCTTCGTATTGAATGATTTTTCTTCTTTGGTAGAAATAATACCCAAGTCCTAATAAGCCAAAGAAAGCCATTTCGATTAAAAAACTTACTAAAAAATTATCCATATACAATTCCTAAAAATTTCAAAATAGGCACATTAATAAACAAGGGTGAAGGGAGAATGATCACCGAATAAGTGTAAATCTTCGAGACGATAGCTGGTGTATTTCCCATAAATTTCTTTTCAAAGAAAAGTGCTAAACCTTGAATTAAAAAATATACCATCATGGTACCAAAATAACTTTTACGATAAATGATCCAATAGGGCAAATTCACCATCAGCTCATGCACAATTCCAGAAATAATAAATATTCCCATCGTGCGCTTAAGTTTAGAAACCCGGCCAAATCCCTGACTTAAATCTTTAAGCCAATCTTGAACCCATAGATTCCAATGTCGTCCCCAAAACTGGCCTAATGAACGACTCGAAAATGGAGAAAGATGAATAGGAAAGCTTCGTGGGTTGGATGAGAAAAAGAGAAATTGTCCAAGAACCCCCATAAATTCTGTGGCAAAAAACATCACAGGTGAGCAGAGCCAAATTTTCCATATTGTTACAGGTATCAAGAAATGCTGCATGAGCGTGATCCATACAAAGAACAGTAGCGAAAAAAGAAAAAAGGAACTTAAGATGGTAGTAAGTTTATTGGTAGTTTTATATTGCAAACTTCTCACAGATAAGAAGGGGGAGAGCATGAAAAGTTTAAGTGACGGTCGTTTAATTTTGGGTGTTAAAAACCAGCTCAACATTTTCATGAAAGAATAGCAAAGGATGAAGTTAAAGATAAAGGTGATCTGATAGGTCAAGTAAGTCCGTTGCTTGATAAACTTTGTCTGAAATATTATAAGCTCTCGGAATCGGAACGCAAAAAGATTATTAAAAGTTTTCTCACATGCTTGAATAATTTTCCGATACGAGTGTTAAGGAAGTGGCCAATGTACCATGCAGCAAAAAGTTTAAAAGACCTTCTCAAATCAATCCCTCTCAATGAGCAATTCTTTGGAGGATTGGACCCTTTTCATCTTAACTACATCGATATGTGCTTTAAAAAGTCATTAGATGAACAGATGGGAATGATGACAGAAGTTGAATTCACGAATTACCAGCTTTTCCTTAAGTACAAAAGTGAATATGAAGAAGATTTTTACCCTGAATTAAAACACAATAAAAAAGCTTCTTAAGACACCTTTCTATCGTCACCTCCAAAGCGTTGATGTTATTATTTTCCCTAACAAGGGACAATAATATGCAGTGGTTTATCATGGGCAGTAGATGACTCTATCTCACTGGCAAAGATCTCATTCATTTGCTTCAACTGAAATCAATACTGATGTTGTGATTTTAGGTGGAGGCTTTGTGGGGCTCTCCACCGCATATTGGATTACTGAACTGTGTCCCGGAGTAAAGGTCACAGTGATAGAGAGACGGCTGTGTGGTGAAGGGGCCAGTGGAAGAAACGCGGGATTTTTGACCAAAGGAAGTGCTGCATTCTACCGGTATTTGACCCGAACATGGGGACTTGAAAAAGCTCTTTCTATTTCTGAATTTGCCCAGACCTCACTTGAACTTCTTCATCACCAAATTTTGAAAGCATCTCCAGAAATTAAGTTCGATAAAACTTTTTCTATGACCTTACTCAAAAAAGGTACAGACAGAAGAATTTGGGAGGATGAGTTTCCTGTTGGTCAATTTGGCTTTGAATGGAGAGATAACTTAAGTTTTGATAGTTTTGAAGGGGGTTATGAGTACGCTCCTGAATATAAAATTAATCCTCTTCAGTTATTAACTTCTTTAAAAAAACTTCTTGAAGGCCGCAAGGTTCAAGTCATCGAGAATGTTTCAGGCTTTGAGATCACCCCTGAAGGCTGCCGCACGGAGCTCCATTTGATCCGTGCCAAAAAAGTCATTTTAGCTCTCAATGGCTACGCTTCCGAATTCCATCCAAGCTTCAAAGAAGTTTTCTATCCCAAGCGTGCACAAATGCTTGCAGTGGAGCTTGAAACTGATCTAGAACATCAAGGGCTTTATTATGATCCCGATGATAAAGTATATTGGAGAAGGGCATCAGATAGAGTTCTTCTCATAGGTGGCAAAAGACTCTTAGACGCCACTGGGGAAGTAGGAGTGTTCGATAAAATTTCTCCAGTGATTCAAGAAGGTTTGGAAAACTACCTCACCGATGAATTAGGAATTAAGTACAAAGTTATTCACCGATGGTCTGGCATTATGGGATTTACAAAAACAGAATTACCACTAATTGAAAAACTAAACGCACCTTTGGAAGCTTATGTTGTCGGCGGCTTCAGTGGACACGGTATGGGATTTGGTTTTCATAGCGCTAAAGAAATGGCCGAGCTTATTGCCGGTCATAAACAACAATCTTTTTTTTCTTCTTTCAATAAAGAAACTATCAAATTATGAATAAACGAACCTTGATTTTTGGAGCTCTCTTAACAGGTTTACTTGCGTTGACCTACTGGTCATGGAAGCAGCTTAAATTTAGTCCCATTTCTCCTACTACTATTCACTTAACCTTAGATAATGCGGTGGAAAGTCTTGATCCTGTTCGTGCATACAGTGATGATTCCCTTGTGGTTTCTGCCCAAGTTCTTGAGCCACTTTATCAATACCATTACTTAAAACGCCCATATGAAATTCAGCCTCTACTCGCCGAAGCTAATCCTTTAATTGAAAGAGAAGGAACACTCTATAAAATCAAAATTAAAAAAGGCATTTTCTTTCATGATCATCCTGCTTTCAAAGGTAAATCGAGAGAGCTTATGGCCGATGATTTTGTGATTCAGTTTAAGCGTTTGGCCATGGAGAGTTTAAAGAGTCCTGGAAGAAGTTTATTTACGGGTCTCATCGAAGGCTTTGATGATTACGGAAAGTTGATTGGTGAAGATTGGACTAAACTCAATACGTATCCTCTCAAAGGTGTTGAAGCAAGGGACAGATGGACTCTAATCATTAGTTTAAAAAAGCCAGAGCCCAATCTTATTTATTACCTCTCTCTCAATTTTATTAGTCCTGTTCCTTTTGAGTTAGTAGAGCATTTTAAAAATGACCTTTCCGATTCCATGATTGGAACTGGTCCGTATGTGTATCGCGGATTTAATGGTAAGTTTTTTGAAATGCAGAAATTTCTTGGTTACCGAGAAGATTATTACCCCACTTCAGGTGATAGATACGCAAACGTACAAAAACTACTAGTATCTTCCAAAGAAAAAATCCCTTTCATCGACACGGTTCGTTTTTATGTAACTCAGGAAGATGAACGCTGGGAAAAATTCTTAAATCACGAAATTGATCTTTTAAGTGTGCCAAAAACTTTTATCCCTAGGCTTTATAATTCCGATGGTGGCCTTGCCACAGAGCTTCGCAAACAAGATTTACGTCTCAAGCACTTTCCGATTCTGGCCAATCGCTGGTACTCGTTTAATATGCGCCATCCAGTTTTCGGAAAAAACAAAAACCTGCGTTTAGCTGTGGCCTACGCTATCGATTATACCAAGTACATTCAGGTGATTTCTCAAAATACCAATCTTCGAGCTAACTCGCTTTTAGTTCCTGGTATTGCAGGTTATCGCCCAACAGAAGATTTGCGCTTCCGCTATGATCCCAATTTGGCCAAAGAGTATTTAAAGAAAGCAGGATTCTCTGATCCTTCCAAGCTTCCCGAAATTGTCTATTCAACCCGGGGAACTCAGGCCATTCATTTGATGGAAGCCGAATTTATCAAAGAGCATCTTGAGGCCATTGGATTTAAAGTGAAAATTGAAGTGTTACCTTTCTCGGACTTCCTAAAAAAAGGCAGAGCGGGAGAACTTATGTTCTTCACGGATAACTGGCTCTTTGATTATCCCGATGGAGAGAACATTCTTCAGCTACTTATCTCAAGCAACTCCCCAGGGATAAATAAATCTGGTTACTCAAATGCCAAAATGGATGCCCTTTACATGGAACTTAAGCGCACTACAAATCTTGAGCGGAGAGAGAAAATTTTCAAAGATATGGAAACGCAAGTTTTCGAAGATCTACCTTGGATTCCGATGATGTATGAGAGCTCCTTTGTGCTTCATTATCCAGAAATTAAAAACTTCCGAAAATCATCTATTATCCGAAACTATATTAAATATTTAAAAATCGAGAATTAAGATGAATCTTACTTTGAGAAAGTCAAAGCTTCATTCTCTTAAACTATGTATTGTAAAGCATGAGACTCTGCTCATGGATGCACTGAAAGCAGACTTAGGTAAATCTCAATTTGAATCTTACTTAGCTGAAATTGGTTTTGTTATTGAAGACATAGATTATTCTTTAAAAAATATCGACTCTTGGGCCCAAACAAAAAAAGTCAGCACACCTATCACTCTTTTTCCTGCTAAAAGTTATGTCATCCCAGAACCTAAAGGGAAGGTTCTTATCATCGCTCCTTGGAATTATCCCTTTCAGTTAAGTCTTGCACCTCTGGTTGGCGCAATTGTCGCTGGAAATAGTGTGAGTCTTAAGC
>CAMDDI010000194.1 GCA_945890905.1 Bacteriovorax stolpii | reverse complement strand
AGGTTCTATTGGTGGTTACGAAAGAGCAGCAGCAGGCGTTTCAGATATCAATTTCACATCTGGGGCCACTGATGTGACTACGCAGATGCCCGGATCATGCGCTTCTTTAGCAGGACAATTTTTGCATTTTTATTACGGTGATCCTGACTTGAATAAAGATCAGGTGACAGATAAAACAGCATGTCCAAAACCCCTGGGCACAATGCTGCGAGAATATTTCAGTCAAACCAGCATCTCACCCACTAATGATTTTAGTGCCAGCCATTATCGTTTTAAATACTCTTATCAACCAAGAAATTTTGCCAAATCAAATCACAATCCTAAAACTAATGCGCTCTTTTCGGCCTACGTGCCTGGGCCATTCACTGGAGTTGCTCAAGATGGAACTTTTACAAATGCTGTAAGTGGATCGAATATTACTGAGTCAATGCGGCGCAATTTTTACTCAACCAAATTCGTTGCTTTGGACGCTCTGCGTGGCGGACGCGGATTTCATGAAGCTTCCAGTAACTTCGCCATCATGTCTGAAGGAGCAGTTACACAAAATATGAGCTTTGATACCGCTCAGGCTCAGTTTCTCAACACTCTTGATTCTGATGCCGTTGGAATTGATCTAAGAGACGTTAAGTATTAATTATTTCCACACTTGAAAATGGCCCCATCTCCCCATTATAATGAGGTCATCTAAAAACCCCTTTTCACTTCATCAAAAGGATCTTTTGTGGCATCGAAAAAGACCAAAAAAGTAACTAAAAAAGTTCCAGCGAAAGCTAAGAAACCTGCTGCTAAAAAAGTGGCCAAAAAAGCTCCAGCGAAGAAAGCTCCTGCTAAAAAGAAAGCTGCTCCAGTAAAAAAAGTGGTAGCGAAAAAAGCTCCAGCAAAAAAAGTTGCACCTAAAGCAACTGCTAAAAAAACGGCTCCAAAAAAAGTTGCACCCAAGAAAGCCCCAGCGAAACCAGCTCCTGCAAAAGTTGCTGCTCCAAAAGGCAAAGATAAGAAAGCTGTAGTTCCTCAAGTGGTAGGAAACAAAACTCCAGCTCATGCTGCTACTGCTGCCTTCAACGATGACTACACTGCTGATACATTAAATGATGATTTTGATGCTGAGTTTGATGCTGATGATGAAGAAGAAGAAGGTGCTGCCAAGCCTGCAGACGCCGAAGATGATGAAGAAGAAGGCAGTTATGGTTATGGTTGGGGATATGAAGAGGGTTTAGATTCACCGGAAGAAGAAGAAGATACGGATGAGGACGAAGACGTTGAATACGTTAAAGGCCCAAAGAAAAAAGTTAAGCCGGTTGATGAGGACGAAGAAGATCTCGATGAAGAGGATGAAGAAGAAGACGATGACGTATAACTAAAAATGGCTCCTCGCGGAGCCATTTTTGTTTTTAAGAGGTACATATGAAAAAACTTGAACTTTATTATTTTCCGCAATGTCCTTACTGCCAGATTGTTTTATCCGCTTTAAGAGTCACGGGTCTTGAAAGTCAGGTTACAATGTATGACGTAAACGACGAGCCATCTAAGAAACAGCAACTCGTTAAAGAAACCGGACGCGGAACAGTACCCTGTCTTTTCATCGATGGAAAACCGATGCATGAGTCAAAAGACATAGCTAACTGGATACATAATTACGCCAAAGAAGTGCAGTAGGAGACCTAGTGGAGATTAGAGACCCCGTTCACGGATCAATTCCGATCTACGATTCGGAAATTGAGATATTGGAGCATCCGTTTTTTCAACGATTGCGGAATATCAAACAACTTGGGTTCTCGGAATATGTTTTTCCAGGTGCCACACACACTCGCTACCTTCATTCTATCGGAGTGATGCACGTCTCGACGATGGTGTTTAATTATCTATTCAGAGATCAAAACTCAAAAGATATCCTAAGATTGAAAGAAACTCTACGCCTAGGATGCCTGCTTCATGATATTGGCCATGCACCTTTAAGTCATTCTACTGAATCTGTGATGCCAATGGTTTCTGCACTGAAATTACCAAAAAAATTCCTAGATTTAAAAACTGACCGCCAAGCATCACATGAAGACTACACTATCAAATCTATTACTGATTCTTCATTTACTGAATCCTTTAAAGGAGTCACAAAAGAATTTGGCGTTGATCCAGATGCAGTGGCCGAACTTGTAATAGGCGAAACTTCAAATCCTAAATATTTCACTGTGAACGGGATAAATTATTTCCCACTTCTGCATCAGCTTGTTTCCTCAGAGATGGATTGTGACCGCATGGATTACCTATTGCGTGACAGTTATTTCTGTGGAGTGAGTTACGGTAAATTTGATCTGGATTGGATTATTGATAATTTGAAAGTTTGTGTGGAAGGAAATGAAGCCTACTTGGGAATTTCTGAGCGGGCCATTTCAACTTTTGATGATTTCCTACTCTCTCGCTTTCATATGTTCATGATGGTGTACTTCCATTACCGCGCAGTTTGCTTAGAACAGATGCTCTTGCGCTATTTTGACACTTCCAAGCTTGAGTATTCAATTCCTGCTGATATTGAAGACTATCTCGAACATGATGATCCTTATCTTTATAAAACTTTAAAGAATTCTAAAAATGTCTGGGCCCAGCGAGTGGTAAAAAATTCTATTCCTAAAAAGATTTTGGAAACTTTCGGATCAGAACATCTTAATCAAATGTTTGAGCTCGAAAAATATTTAAAGTCTGAAAACATTGATTATATCAAATGCTCTTCAACTGGACGCCTATCTAAATACTATAGTGCTAGTTCTCCTCAGCAGAAATACCCTATGAAAGTAATGAGAGAGTCTTCATTGGCAAAAGGTCATCGTACAATCAAGAACATTCACGAAGCGACTGATCTGTTTTCAAAATATAGTGAATCTCACGCGGTTAATAGAATCCATTGTGACTTCGAAGACTTAAATCAGGATCAGCAGAAAAAGATTCTAGGGATTATCCAGGCCTAGAATGTATAAATTTTTTCTCTACACCATCCTTACAATTTTGTACCTGGGTCTCGCCAAAGCGCTCTCCCCTTCAGAGACTGGTGTTCAATATCTCCAGAATAATAAAGGCTTTTCAAAAATTGTGAAAGGACATCAATCTACCATGATTCTAGTGGACACCCATGCCACTGGCTTTTTGATTAAAACCTACTATCAAAAGTATCGCCTAATTTCTGGTTACGACACGGTTGAAGAAATTATTGTCAGAACCAGCAGAGAATTTGCAAAAAAGAATCTCAAATTTATTGGTCTGTCCATTTACCGCAAGTCTCCTGAGAAAGAAGAATTTCTTCCTCTGCCTCCCGGTAGCCTTTATGTAGGGAACAGAGAATACGGTGAATGGCGAGAAAACAAAAAAGGTGAAATTCGCTGGCGCTTTAACAAAGTGTTCAAAAATTTCCCTAAATATTTAGGTTGGGGAAAATTCCGTCCGGATGAAGAGTTTTTTCAAGAATTGCGCTCACGGGCCAGTCTCAATGAACCTTTCTTTGGAGTTCAGGGTGAATTTGGTCCACAAGGAAAGATCACTCAAGAAAATTTCCCGCATTTTTTTAATGAAGAGCGGATGAAGAAAGTAGATATGAAAACACTCTTGATTGAATATTTTAAAGAGAATTTTTAAGGATAATGTATGGCCGAAATTTTTGATCGCTTAGTTATTAGAATTTTGTTGGCAGCATTTGTCTGCCTCATGCTCTATCTCTACCGTTACGCTCATGTGATTTTTTATCCATCGGTTAAGCGCCAAGTTTTAAAACGCATCAATCCGGCCGAGAATCCTGCAGATAGCCTTCATTTGTTTGCCCGCTTGATTGGAATCTCTCTTGTTTTTTCATCGATCACATTCAATGAAAGCTCAGGATTTTTCTTAAGTATCTTTCACTTTGCAGTTTGGGGAACCATCGCCATTGTTCTCTATCTTCTTTCACTGTTTATTGTTGAATCAATCGTGTTCTATAATTTCGATTACAAAGATGAAATTTTAAAACGCAAAAATATGAGCTACGCCTTTATTAGTTTTTGTCACGCCATCGTGATTGCTTATCTTACCCGTACGGTAATGATTGAAGCGGAAAACTCCCTCATTATCCTACTGGTCCTTTGGCTCTACATGCTGGTGATCGTTGGCTTTTCGGTGAAGTACTACATCTTCATCAGCAAGCTCTCCTTTAACCGTTTAATGCTTCAAAAAAATCTCTCCCTATGTTTTTCTTATGGCGGTTTTGCCCTGGGTGCTGGTTTTATTATTGCCAGCTGTTTTGATCAAGAGCACTACGACATCACTGTTTACTGTATTCAGGTTCTCCTTAAAACCATTCTTTCACTGCTTATCTTCCCGCTCTTTAAAAAGGGTCTAGTGTACATTTTCCCTATCAAATTAGGAGAAGACCGGGGTCACCAAGGCCACATCGATGCGGATATGCAAAGCTTGGGCTACGGCTTCTATGAAGGAAGTGTCTTCATTGCAGGGGCGATCCTGACTACAATGATCGTGAATCGAATTCAGTTTGGTACTATTTACCCGTTTTTTTAAGCCCCCATACTTCTGATACACTGTTATCCAGAGGTAAGTATGATTAAGCGCCCAACAACTTTAAGTGAGCAGCTTCAAAATTTTGAAAGTGAAATTTCTCGCCTAGAAGGTCGCATCTTAGAGCTTGAGGTTCATTTGGAAAAAATGATCGATATCGAGCGGAATCATCTTCTTCGAGTGAAAAACCAAGAAGAAATCTCTGATGAATTTATCATTCAAGGCAAATGCTATCAGGATCTCTCACCGGATAAGGCCTGGAAGCTCTATAATCGTAATGATTTCAATTTTATTCTCATAGATGTCAGTTCAGTTGATTACCGCCCGCTGAAAAAAATCCCTGAGGCCCTGCATATTCCTTGGTCTCAATTCTCGGAGCGCTTTTTAGAAATTCAAAGCAGAGCAATTCCTATTCTTGTGATCTGCGAAGATGGTACCCATTCGATTCTGGCCTGTGAATTTTTAGTACGCCATGGCTTCTATAACTGCAACAATATCTCGGGCGGCTATAAGTTCTGGAGAGGCAACCAGTTTACTAATATAAATGGTGAATCTGCATAATACCTGATCATTCTTCTCGCTCTAAAATTTCCTTCAAATAATATTTTACTCTCCGATAAGTTAATTGGTGTCACTCAATGAATGAGTGATTTTATTATCAAGGACGAAGCTCGTGGCGGATTGCACATGAGAATAAACACCAACGTGAATTCATTGACTGCACTTCGTGCTCTCGATGGACAAGTTAAAACCATAGAAGCTGCTTCCGGCAGACTCTCTTCAGGTTCACGCGTTCGCTCGGCGGCTGATGATTCTGCAGCCCTTGGCATGAGTTCAAAACTCACCTCACATAAAAGATCTGGCGACCAAGCTATCCGAAATGGAACAGATGCGATGAGCGAATTGCAAGTAGCCGAAGGTGCTATGAGTGAGATTGGAAATATTCTTACTCGTCTGCGAGAGCTCTCCGTTCAGGCCTCAACTGGAACAGTTGATTCTGCTCAACGAGGAATGCTCAATCAAGAATTCATGCATCTGCGACAAGAATTAGATCGTATCGCCCAGGTCACGGATTTTAACGGCGTAAAACTTTTAAATAGCAAAGCTGGAACCAGGGATTTTCAAATTGGTCTTCATCATGACAAAGATTCAAGAATTTCGGTGGATCTCAATCAAATGGGCACTGATGAGATCAATCTTGGAACCATTGGATTAGGAATCACTACGGCCGAGTTGGCCCAAAAAAACTTACCCGCTATTGATAAGGCGATAGATAACCTCTCCCGCAAACGTGCAAGTGCTGGAGCTGCATCCAATAGACTACAAACTTCAGTGAGTAATTTAACCATCAGTAATATTAATAAAGCAGATGCCAATTCACGCATCATTGATTCTGACATGGCCTACGAGACTTCTGAAAAAATGCGGAGTGAATTAAAGATGCAGACAACTTCTAAAGTTCTGATGCAGGCAAATAATCTTGGACAGAGTACCATCAAACTCATTGATGTCTTCTAAATCAAACTGCCCTTTTTTTGATTTTCTAACAACTCACGGTAGAGATTATCTAGCATCATCTCCACGCGGTCTAATTCCACTTCACCCAGTTTAAATGTGTACTGGCGCTCAAGATCATTAGTCACTTGCAATAAATTCAGCTTAAATTTTTGGCCGTAATCTGTGAGATCCACCAGCTGCTCCCGCTTATCATGCTCAGAGTGCACCCGTTTCACGTAGCCGCGTTTTTCTAATTCATTGAGGTGAGAAGTCATGGTTTGCTTTTTAAGTCCACAGGCGCGACCAATC
>CAMDDI010000193.1 GCA_945890905.1 Bacteriovorax stolpii | reverse complement strand
ATGTTCAATTTCTCTTTCGGCGCTAAAGAAGGTTTTACGTTCGGAGGAAATCTTTCATTTGCGAACACTTCTACCAAAGAATATTCAAGTATCTTTGAGACTACGAAGAAAAATCCTACAAAAACGTCTTATATTACAGTCGGTGTGAGAGCTGGATATTCATATTAATCAGTTGAAATTTTGAAATATAAGGCCATATCTTGTGGATATGGCCTTTGAAAGTCTTAGTAACGTTTAGAGTTTTCTCTAGGTACCATAGGCTTAGCTTCAGAAACGTTCATTTGACGACCGTCAAACTCAGTTCCATTCAAAGCTTGGATAGCATTAGTAGCTTCCATTGCTGAAGACATTTCTACGAATCCGAATCCTTTGCTACGGTTAGTATCGTGATCGATAATAACTTTTGCAGAACTAACAGTACCGAACTGTGCGAATTTTGCAGATAGGGAATCATTGCTAACAGAGTAACCTAAGTTACCAACATAAATTTTCTGACTCATTTGAGCCTCCGATGTAAACATGCCACTAAGATGTGACAAATAGATATTTGTATTTTGTGAGAGATAAATTGCTTTGAAATTTGAATGAAAAAATCTTTGGTCTAAAAAATCTGAGATAAGAACTAATAGCAGTTAGTTGGAAACAGATAAGTTGAGTATAGGGGCTAAATATCCTTTGAGCTATCCTTATTCTGGTTTCTGCTCAGGAAATGTGCATTGTGCGTAAGATATTAATGGTTTGAGACTAAGCTTGCAGTCATCCTAAACTTTGAGTGGCGGAATTTTTCCTTTAAACAATTGGGCCGCTTTAGTGCGGTCATCATCATCAGTGACGATATAAAAACTATCATTATCAGTGCAAAGACCTTCTGGTTTATTTTTTAAATTTAAAAGCTCCATCCCAATAATTTTACCCTTAAGATCCATGAGACCTAGAGCAGAGCCCTTGAATTCGCCATCAAGATAGGTGGATTCACAAGCTTCTGCCACTGCTAGAAAATAGATTTTATTATTGTGAAGAGTGGCGTCTGTAAAACTCAAATTCGCCCCATTATGTTTCCCTAACTCCATATGCTTTACAAAAGAAATAGTCACTTTACCCATGAGTAAATCTTGAAAATTAATATCTACTGTTCCATTCTGGTTTTTCTTACCGTTTCCACGCTGAAAAAGACGAAGCCATTGATCAACAATGACGGCACCTTCGATGTTTAACTCAGAGAAACTTTTTCGAAGTTCTGAATACAAAGATTTAAAGCTGATGGATTTAACAGATGAATCAACACCCGAAATCAATACTCCCTGGTGGCGATTAAGTTCTGAACCTGAGGGAATACACAATATATCTCCAGAAGGGAGCTCAACGATACACTCCAGATCCGGCTTCTGTTGTTTTCGCAATTTCAACTCTTCCGAAAGAGCACCTGAAAACAGGGGGATAGTTTTAGCAGTTTCAAAATCCTTTTTATCCAGAGCAACGGCAAACAGTTCATCGTCGGCAATGACATAAAACTGTTCGTTTTTGAGGATGAGACCACTTGCGGCCGAGATCATTGGATTCGTAATTGAATGAAGGGGGGTGAGTTTTATCATACTGTAATGATAGAAGGTGCAGGTTCTTAAGTCTTTCCTTATTACACAGAACCTAGATTTATTCTTAAATTATTGCTAATAGCATGATTCCATTGGCGGATCTTTTACCATTGCAGAAGCAGCATCTTGTAAGCGCGCAATTGTTAAAGCATTAGGTGTAAATGATCATTAATCCTGGGATGTTATGAAATTTTTTATTCTTTCTATTTTTCTTTCTTTTTCTGCTTTGGCGCAATTGCCAAGTATGGACTCACTTAAAGACCTTTCCAAACAAGTACTACAGGCCTGTGAGAAAGATAAGGCCAATATTAAAGGCTGCGAATCTTATACTGAAGTCTCAAAGCTCAAAGTCTGTCTTATGGCCAACAAAGAGAAATTATCTGACAAGTGCAAAGCTTCATTGAAACTAGTTAAATAGATTTATGAAAACTCTTCTCGCTTTCATCTTTTGCTTTTCCAGTACTGCTCACGCATTTTCACCTGAACTACCTAAATTGTTTTTTTCCTACAGCTGGCTTTATGACAGTGTGGCCTGTCCAGACCCTTCTCCCAAAGATGCATGGAGAGAAGAAGTTAGGGCCAAGACAGAGAGTTTTTCAAAACTTTGGGAAACTCGTGGTCCAGTTTTATTCCAAGTACTCTTTAATCACACAGGACTGGGATTTGCTCGCAAGGAAATGACGGCCACTTTGTCTCTTTGTTCAAAACTGCCATCCTTGAGTAATCCATTGGTTTTAAATGTGGCGAATTTCTTAGAATCCTATATGAGTCCAAGACCTGTTCTGAGTGACGATGATTTTGTAGATCTAGTTTTTCATGAACTTCTTCATTCTTGGGTAGGGAATAATTTAGAGACTTCGGCCCTTCGAAAAAAATATAGAGATGAAATTCCTTCAGTTAGAAGTCATTTGCATCTTATGGCCATTCAGAAGTTTGTTTATCTAAAACTTCAAAGACCTGATCTAGTTCAGATGTTGGATCTTTTGCATGCCCGTTTGGGTGGATCTTATGCCCGAGCGTGGGAAATAGTGGGCCTAGAGGGCCATGAAGCCTTTATGAATGAGTTTTTATCTCAAAATCCATAATCTTATTCATCAGACTTCAATACTCCATGACGACGACCTAACCAATAAGCAAAAAGATAATCAGTTCCCGCTCGTGGTTGACCAATTCCTGCTCCGTTCTCTACAGCGAATGGACTTAATCGCCAAATCATATGATCAGCTCCCACAGAAGCAAAGAGTGGTGGAGCGATAAGACAGAGCATGCGTTCATCTCCAGGCCCTTCTTCACGGTTAAAAAATTTCCAAAATAAAGCTGGATAAGGAGAAGGAACAAAACTTGTGGTCTTTGATTGATCAATTGTAAAGGCGATACCTGGTTTCTCGCGAAGCATTTCGCGCAGACTCCATCGGGCATCATCTACCAAGGCGGCCACATCAGATTTAATTTGAGGATATTTCACCTTCATCGCTGCTAGGAAAAGTGTGTGAGGAGTTGGACGAAGAAGTTTTGTATCTTTCCAGTTTTCAAAACTGCGCTCAAGAAGTGCAGGAATTGCATCTGGTTTAAGTTCGCTAAAAACTTTTTCTAAAAGGACATCTGCTACAACACCTAAGAAATTACCACTCCAGTCAGTAATAATGCCTGAACCTTTAACGGCCGGAGTAATATTTCCCAGAGAGCGGCGCCATTTTTCATAAACCGCATTGAAGTTGCGTAAGTTATCTGGAGTCTTTTCAACAATCGCCAGAGCACCTAAAACGTAAAGTTCGTTAGAGACTTTCTCTTGAGCTATCCGAGAATTCACTAAACGTTTAAGTCCATTTATAATGCGAGTTTTCTCATTGGCCGACAAATCAGGAATTGATTGATGAGAAATAAGTAGGCCAAGGACTAGGCCTCGCAACATGTCGTTATTTCCGCGGTCATGATACTCCACTTGTCCATATTCGGGACGGGCCAATTTCCAGTGAGAATCTTCTGTATCTTGCCAGCGGTCTCCAACGGTACGGAGCGAACGGGCAAATTCCTTAGGGTCATCATGAATTTCAGCGAGAGTGAGGAGTGCGCGAAGACTGCGACGAATATCTATCAAAGCTTTTGCATCGCGGGTCGCTTCATAGCGCCAGCTTTGAGACATGACATAAATTCCAGTCCAAAGCACACTACTAAGATCTCCCTCATGACCTTCTAGATTTCCTTGAGCATCTAGATGAGGATGATTAATAAGCCCAAAGCTATCGATCATGATCTCTTGCATGCGCACGTCTTGGGCTTGAGCTTTATCAGTGAGGGAGTAGGCGTAAGCCTGATAGCGAAGAAATTCGGCCATGGCACTAAAGTCACTGGCCCATTCACCCACAATTCTTAAGCTACCAGGTTTTTGCTGATAAAAATTATAGTTTACGGTATCTCTGAGAACAAAATGAAGTCCACGTTTGAATTCTGGATTCTCAAGATGCTCGCGCATCACTGGAAGATCATAAAATTTTCTAGCAACTAAGCGAGCAATAGCTGATACAGCTCCTTGAGGACGGTCTGCACTTTCAATTCGTGTTTTTGATCCAACATCCAGCAATGCTTTTGAACCTGGGATAGGTCTAAGGGTTTCTCTGCGGCCATTTATAGACCAATCTTGGGAGCGTGAATCTGTTGGAAGATTTAGAGATAGCTGCAGGTCACCTTGTTCAATTTGTTGCTCATCATTAACTGAAGTCACATGACTGCTTAAGCGAATATTAAAATTCACAAGTCTCTGACCTGCGCGGGCAATAACTGGTACCGGCCATACTTCATCAACAGGCATATTTTTAAATTTGCGCTGCTTAAAGCGAATTTGATGAGTTGCTATTTGAGCATTTCCAGAATTGGCCAAAGAAAGAGTTCCTTCATAACTTCCCCAAATTGGATCACTTCCTTCTATGGACCAGGTAAGGGTCTCGGCCGCAGTCGCAGCAAAGGAGAGAAGGAGAATGAGGGAGGCAAAAGTTAATTTTTTCATTCCCTGATTTTACAGGAAGTGAGGTCTTCTCTGGGCAGACTCTGTAAAAGTAAGAAGGGATGCTTAAATCCTAGACACTACTTGATTCATAACTACCTAATAACAGGGAGAATATTAGATTTCAAGTAGGAGCAGGCCAGACTTTTATAATTCTTCTACAAAAACTTTTTCAGTAATTTTCCAGTACTTATCTTGCTTACGGGCAATGATAAACGATGGAAGGCGAAGGAGTTTTTGATAGCGGATAAGTTCCTTCGCACTTGTGATATCCATGGCCAGTTCAGGCCGCTTTAAGTGAGAGCGTAAAAAGTTTATATTAAATTTCTTCACCGACGAAGAATTGCTAAAGAAGTGTGCCTCGCTAATATACTGAGCATCGGCATCATAGTATCGGACTTCCAAGTAAGGTTGAGAGTTTTTATCCAAGCGCTCTTCAAAAGTGATTTTATCAGGCGTGAGCACATGGGAATTTTTTGAGAGCTTGGCCTGCTTGAGTTTGGCATCAGCATCTATCAAGGTTGCCTGGCAAGAGTGACACTCTTTGGCCGTGATATCATTTTCCTCCCCACAAGCGTGGCAGAGTTTAAAGCGAAAACGAAAGCCACAAGGAATAATTTGAAGAGTCTTTGCATCTTGAGAAGCTCCCCGGCACTTTCTTCCAAAATGTTCTAAAACATTTCCCTCATCATCAGTGTATCCCCAGAAAGTATTTTCAAATTCACACACTGGACATGGCACAATCACCGGCACGGTATCTTTGGACGGTCGCTTATCGCTAATTTCTGGAGTGTAAATATCGTGACCCATTCCTGTGTAATCCAGAATAAAGCAATCTACTTTCCCGGCTTCAAGTCTGAGGCCCCGTCCTACAATCTGCTGATAAAGACTATTCGATTCTGTAGGACGAAGGATGGCGATGACATCCACATGAGGAGCATCAAAGCCTGTGGTTAAAACCGAAACATTCACTAGATATTTAAATTTTTTGTTTTTAAAATCTTCAACGATTTGGTCCCGTGTAGACATATCTGTGTCGCCAATAACTAGACGGGCCTCACCCTCTGGCAGATAGGTCAGAATCTCTTGAGCATGCTTAACGGTAGCACTAAAAATCATCACCCCTTGGCGGTCGTAGCGCTCGGTAATATCCACAATGTTATTCACAATCAGAGGTGTGAGGCGTTTTTGATTTTTGAGAAGTTCTTCAACTTCAGCGGATGTGTACATGCGATTTTTTTCAGTGAGCTCTGAGAAGTCATAGCAAGTAACAGGAATATCCACTTTCACGGGCTGAGTGAGATACTTATTTTTGATCATGTAGCTTAATGGCAGCTCATAAACACATTGCTTAAAAAAGCGCTTCTGTTCAGTTTTAATTTCCCCAATATTGGAATACTCATAAATCCAGCCCATACCCATTCGGTAAGGGGTGGCAGTGAGACCCAGGATACAGAGGCCAGGACTGTGTTCTTTGAGCTTTTTGATGACGTCTTGATACTGCGTATCGCCCTCTTCGGCCACCCGGTGACATTCGTCAATAACTAAAAGAGAGAAGTCTCTGAAGAAATCATCTGGGGCACGGGCCACTGATTGCACACTTCCAAAGATCGCTTTTTGATCCCAGTCTTTTTTACCTAAACTGGCAGAAAATATTCCTGCTTCAAGTCCGTAGCTTTTATATTTTTGATAATTTTGTTCTACCAATTCTTTAACGTGAGCAAGAACCAGTACTCGGCCTTTAGCAATTCGAGCCA
>CAMDDI010000192.1 GCA_945890905.1 Bacteriovorax stolpii | reverse complement strand
GTGCCGGGCCACCAGTGCGTGAACAAAAAACCCTACTACAAACTTGAGCATGCGCTCAGAGAAGAGATAACCGAACCCTTTAAAAACAATAGTAGCTTTGGGATGCCTTATGAAAAAGGAGCTCCATTTCTCTGAAAGATTTTTGGGTTCGTAAGGGTTAATGTTTAGCTACCTTGATAAGTTCGGCACAAACTTGTTCTACTTCGCCTTTAGTGAGTTCAGCATACATGGGAAGAGAGAGGATTCTCTCCGAAGCTTTTTCCGTCACAGGGAAGTCACCTTTTTTGTGTTCAAGGTGCTTGAGTGCTGGTTGAAAGTGAAGTGGAATCGGATAGTGAACACCACAATGAATATCCATTTTTTTGAAGTGATCCATCACTTCATCGCGGTTTGAGACTTCCACCAGATAAATGTGATAAACGCATTTAGCTTCTTTACGAACGGTGATGGTTTTAAAACCATGTGGCTTAAGTATCGCTTCATAATGAGCAGCAAGCTCTTGGCGCTTTTTGGTCCAACCATCAAGATATTTAAGTTTCACATCGAGGATAGCCGCTTGCATACCATCCATGCGGAAATTTCCGGCACAGAAGTCATGTTCATATTTTTTAGTTCGGCCGTGATTGACGTGCATAGAAACTAATTTATACAAATCTTCGTCTTGAACCGTAATAGAACCAGCATCTCCATAAGCCCCAAGATTTTTCCCTGGGTAGAAGCTAAATGTTCCCATATGACCAAAAGTTCCAGCACCACGACCATTCCACGCGGCCAAGTGGCCCTGAGCACAGTCTTCAATCACAGGAATATTATGTTTTGTGGCAATCTTCATCAAAGCATCCATATCAACTGCATTGCCGTAAAGATGAACCGGAATGATAGCTCTGGTTTTTTTTGTAATTTTGGCTTCAATGAGTTTTACATCAATGGAATAAGTATCAGCTTCGCAATCCACAAACACTGGTTTGGCATAGACTTCTGCAATGGCCTCAGGAGTGGCAAAAAAAGAATTGGCCACGGTAATGACTTCATCTCCTGGCTGCACGTTTAAAGCACGAAGAGCAACGGTAATGGCCGAAGTTCCATTGGCCGCACCCACAGAATATTTTGAACCTTGAGCTTTAGCAAAGTTCTTAGAAAACGCATCCACAGATTTCCCATGAATAAAATCTTTCGTTTCAAGAATCCCATTAATGGCATTTTGAATTTCGCCTTTGATACTTTGGTATTGGGCATCGAGGTCTACAAACTGAATGGTCATATCTATTTCCTTAATAAGGGAGTTCTGATTTCTTTTTTAAAAACTTTGCAGGGTTTCCTGCTACAACGTGTAACTCTGGCACATCTTTTGTCACCACAGATCCTGCTCCCACAATGGCGTCGCGACCTATTTGCACTCCTGGTAGAAGTGTTGAGTTAGCACCGACGATGGCGTTTTCATGAAGTGTAGGACCTTTGAGATCGTTTTTTACATTCTTAGATCTGGGATAAGCGGCGTTGGTAAAAACCACATTTGGCCCGACCCAAGAATTCTTTTTTAAGACTGAGTATTCAGGAATAAAAACTTGGGTGTGAACTCTTACACCTTCTTCCAAAATCACATGGTGTTCAATAACAGACAGAGTTCCGATAGAAACATTATCAGCAATTTCGTTGAGCTCGCGGATGTTAGCTTTATTTCCAGTTTGAAAATTTTTACCAATTTTATTTCCGGCATAAATCACAGTGTGAGAGCGGATCACTGAATCATCTCCGATAAGAGTTTCAAGCTCACCTTCTTTCACTCCGCGAGGAGGAACACCAATGAGGCAGAAATCTTCGATGATGACATTCTTGCCGAGTTTTACGCCGGGATAAATTTTGGCAGTTGAAGCAATCATCCTTTAAGACCTAGGCGGCACTGCTTAGGAGAAAACCTCACTTGAACTTCTTTTCCGGTTTCTATGGATTCGTAGATGGCCGTCACTAGCTCTAATGATTTTCTTCCTTCAAGACCTTGCACCAAAGCGTTCTTGCCAGTTTGAATGGCGCGTACAACATCATTTAAGTACTCAGTATGGCCAAAGCCGTAAACGTTAGGAGGGTTTACGCGGTAAGTATCTACCACTTTTTTATCTTCTTCTGTGGAGTTAACAAAGTTCCAAATTTTCATTTCATTAACGGCAAATCCACCAATCTCCACAGTTCCATTTTCACCCAACACAGAGATGGATCCCTCAAGATCTTTTGGCCGAGTCGCAGTTGTGGCCTCGATAACTCCAAGCGCCCCATTTTTAAATTTCAAAATAACTACACCGGTATCTTCGGCTTCAATATTAACCAAGGCACGGGTAGATTTAGCGAAAACTGATTCAACGTCCCCCATCACCCAGTTAAGTAAATCCACGTGGTGAATCGCCTGATTAGCGAAGACTCCCCCATCGTGCTCCCAAGTTCCACGCCAAGGATCTTGGTCATAGTACTCTTGAGTGCGGCACCATCTCACACGGACAGTACCAAGAACTAGTTTTCCAAAACGTCCTTGCTCTAAGGCTTCAAACATTTTCTGAACAGGAAGGTTAAAGCGGTTTTGCTTTACTACAAAAAGTCGTGAACCATTCTTATCGCAAGCTGCGATCATCCGATCTGCATCTTCGAGAGTTAGGGCCATGGGTTTTTCAACGATGATGGGTTTGCCATAATTGGCCATGGCCACAGTGTGAGCAGCGTGATCACCTGAAGGAGTAAGAATTGAAATGACATCAATTTTTTCTCCCATCTCTTTCATCATCTGATGCATGTCTGTAAAATAGGGAACTTTATATTTTTCACCGAAAGCTTTCGCACGCTCAGGTTTGTTATCACACACGGCCACAAGGCCCGCGTCTTTGATAAGACCCTCAGTTAAATTTCCGGCATGCTTGGGCGCAATGCGGCCACAGCCAATAAGTGCGAAACGGAGCATAGTCTTTTCCTTTGATTTGAACTCTGCCATAGTATAGAAATTTAGAAAAAGTGACAATAAATGAAGATCTTCTATTTCACCCCATTTTATCCCCCTCAGGGCGAGGCTGCTGCGACGAGAAACTATTGGTTTGTGAGAACTCTAAGAGAGGAAAATCAAGTCGATGTATTTACAAGCATCGACGCCCCTGGAGTTCATAAACTCGCTCTAAAAACCGCGTCTAACAAGGCCGGTCTCATCACCCGGCTTTTGATGGAAATCCTTGTGGGAATAGAGCTTTTTTTCCGAATTCTGGTCAATGGGAGTGAAATCTACGTCTTTTCTAGTCCCCCCTTCTTCACCTGCTTCATGGCTTCTCTAGCGGTTCGACTCAAAGGGAAGAAATATATTGCCGATATTCGGGACCTTTATCCCGAGGTTTTCTTCGAGATGAAGCTCATCAGTTCAAACTCTCTGCCGGGAAAAATCCTGAAACTTATGGCCTCAACTTACTATCATCATGCCCATAACATCATCACCGTCACCGAAGGGCTCAAACGATACATAAGTGCGTACGGCGTTTCAGAGAAAATTCATCTGATCCGCAATGGATATGATGATGAACTTTTTTTCCCCGGTCAGGACTCGAAGTTTTCAAAATTCTCTCTGGTTTTCCATGGAACTTTAGGCAAGGCCCAAAATGTAGAAACTCTTCTGAAAGTGGCCCAGGCCCTTGAGACTCAAGAGGATATCGAAATCATCGTGGCCGGTGATGGGCCCAAGTTAAAAGATATTCTAGATGCTCAAAGAAAAAATATTCGTTACCTAGGAATCTTGGATTACCAGGCCATTCCCGAGACTTTAAGAAAATGCCATGTGGGACTGAGTTTTAGAACCGATGACATGATTGGAAAAGAAGCCTTTCCAGTGAAAGTTTTTGAATACGTGGGTTGTGGACTTCCGGTAGTTTTGACTCCCCGTGGAGAAGCTGGAGACATGATTGAGGCCAGAAACTTAGGAAAGAGTTTTGAAAACCATGAGATTGAGGCCATTTGCCGTGAGATTACCCAGCTTAAGACCAGTGCTAAGACTTACGTCGCTTCCCAAGAATTCAGTCGAAAGAACAGTTCTCAACAGATAAAGACTCTTTTATAATGCATAGACCATGAACAACCTTCTTCTTAAGATCGATTTTTTGAAAAATTCAAAATTCGCGCAAGCTTTTTTGGAAGTGCTTATTGTGGTCATCTGTCTGTGCGTTTTAGGGATTTTCCCTTCTCATCATATTAATTTTCTCATGGTTATTTTGGTGGTTAGCAGCACCTCTTCGGAATGGCTGGGGCTCAAAAGAATTTTGCCCAATACTTTTAGTGAAAGTGATCTGCCGAAGGTGATCATTTATTCTTTGATTTGTACGCTTTCGGTTTTTGTCTATCTCTACATGATTCAAACCCTATTAAGTGTGGCTTTGCAAAAATCGACTCTGTTTCTGGTTCTTATTTCCTACGCTAACATTGTCTTACGAGTGATTCTCAAAAAGAGTCTTCAGTCTAAAAACCACTCCGAATCCATTCACACCATGGTCATTGGAGCCGGGAATGCTGGCGAGCAGATTATCCGACAGCTCAAGAAAAAAAACGAAGGCTATAAGGTTTTAGCTCTCATTGATGATGATCCAGCCAAGCAGTATAAAACTCTTTTTTCTATTCCCGTGGAAGGTTCAGTTAAAGACATTCCTGCAGTGATCAAAAAACATAATATCACTCTGGCCCTGATCACCATTCCTTCGGCCAATCACAAGCAGATCAGTCAAATTGTTCAGCTCTGTTTAGATGCTGGTGTGACAGTAAAAACTCTCCCGGACACCTTTCATATTCTCAATGATACGGTTAACTTTGGGCAGTTTCGAGATATCAACATTGAAGATTTGCTCACCCGAAAGAGTGTTGATCTCGATACCAACTCCATTTCAGATTATATCAACAAGCGCCACATTCTCATCACCGGCGCAGGTGGCTCTATCGGTTCAGAATTAAGTTTTCAGGCCTGTAAGCTTAACTGCAAAGAAATTACTATCGTGGACAATAACGAGTTTGGTCTCTATGAAATCGATCTGAGACTTAGAGAGCTATTTCCTCTTATCAAAATAAATACCTTCATTGGGGATGTTCGAAATTTAAGCCGTCTAAATTCCATTTTTGAGAAAATTAAACCTCAAGTAGTTTTCCACGCCGCTGCTTACAAGCATGTTCCGATGATGGAGAATAATCCGGTGGAAGCGGTCCAAACCAATATCAAAGGGAGCTTCAATGTTTTGAAAGCGGCCCAGAATGTTGGAGCTGAACAATTTATTTTGGTTTCTACGGATAAGGCGGTCAACCCTACGAATATCATGGGCACCACGAAGCGTTTGGCGGAGATTGTGCTTCAACTCAATCAGAATGCCACAACTAAAACGAACATCGTACGATTCGGAAATGTTCTCAACAGTCGTGGTAGTGTGATCCCAAGATTTTTAGAGCAGATTAAGCGTGGTGGTCCTCTGACTCTCACTCACCCTGATATTACTCGCTACTTCATGTCTATCCCTGAAGCTGCTCAACTAGTCTTGAAGACCTCATCGTTTCAACGCCATGGTGAAATTTTTATTCTTGATATGGGTGAATCCGTTCGCATCTATGACATGGCCAAAAATCTCATTCGGCTTCATGGACTCGTGCCAGACAAGGATATTGAAATTAAACTCACGGGTCTGCGTCCTGGAGAAAAACTCTACGAAGAGCTCCTGGCCGACACTGAAAAAACCACCAGTACCCCTGATCCTAAAATTCGGGCCGCAAAAACTTCGGCACTAAGTGCCACAACTGAGCAGATCGAAGATGTTTTAAATATTGATTGGAATCACTCAAAAGAAGAAATTATTAAAAAGCTGCGAGAAATTGTTCCTGAATATATTCCTGACTCACACTAAGATTTTATCAGGAGCTTGCGGGCCTTATCCATTTTGCTTTTAAATTCCTCGCCTTCTTCGGCCTTATGTAAAAGACCATTTCCGGCAGAAATACCAAAGATCATTTTGGTATCGGTTAAGCTATCCACAATGACCGATCCTGCAGGAGCAATCAGACCGGAGCGGTAGATGTGTAAATCTTCCAAGATCTGGCGATCAGGTAAGGAATGAATCACATCATCACGAATAAGAAAGCCTAAGTGAGATAAAAAAGAATTGAGAATATTGCTGATATAAACCACATGACCTTGTTTCAGCAGCTCTTGCAAGGCCAGAGGTTCGAAATTTCCGATACCCACATCCACATAAAGACAATTGGGAGAAGCCTGCTTGATCACCTCTTGAGTCAGACTTCCGGGTTCATTAGAGCAGCCTAAGAGAATATCAAAGTTCTCAATCCGCGAACCGCTAAAGGCTCGCCCAGCACAGAAAGGAGACTTCAAAGAATTAAT
>CAMDDI010000191.1 GCA_945890905.1 Bacteriovorax stolpii | reverse complement strand
GGAAAATCAATCAACTTACCTTTCTCACGATGGTTAGGACTGCGTTTTGTTCACGCTCCACTGCTCTCTCTGGCCAGTGGTCACCCATTTTCTGATACCACCAATGGCTTTAGAGGTTATTCCGTAAGATATTTGCAAGACCCTCGTCTGGCACTCTTTCGCAATATCTTCACTGGCTATGAGCTTCACTATTACTTAAGTGTTCAAGCAGCAAAATTGGGTTTTAAGATCAAAGAAATTCCTGTCACTCGTGCTTATCCTGCCAAAGGTCCAGTTGTGACTAAGATCAGTCCCATCAAGGGTAATTTTAAGGTATTGCTGTGTCTCTTCAAGGCCTGCTTAGGCCATTACAATCCGGAAAACTAATCTTATCTTTATTCGGCAGTACTCACCAATGCCTGATAGCTCAGGAGTGTGTTCATAAAGGCCAGACGGGTTTGATAAAATGAAGCCTGTGCATTGGCCTGGGCCTGCTCTCTGAGATTGACCAAGAATAAATTCCCGCCACCAGTTTTGAATTTATAAGTTTCAGAGGTCACGAGCTCTTGAGCTTTAGTGTACTCAATTTCTGCTTGAGTCACTTGTTCCAGTTGCAAAAAAAGCGTTTGTCGAAGCGCCATGATTTCTAGTTTGTAAGATTGGAGTCCGTAGCTCATTTGTTTCTGGGCCACCATCTGGCGGGCGCGGGCAGCAGCGATGTTACCATTTCCTAAGTTTCTCTCGATAGGGATACTCACTCGCGCCATCACCATTAAATAATCACGAGGCATGTTGGGGTGTTCAAGAGTTCTTTGAAAATATTCAGTAGTCACATCCACTTGAGGACGAAGATCTTGTTTGGCCAAATCCAAATCCACACCCGCTTTCTCAACGTAGAGGGAGAAATTTTTCATATCAGGACGGCGTTTAATGATTTCGTCAATGTCTGAATTAAGATCAAGCTTCTCTAAGAAGATTCCTAAATTTTTAGGAAAGTCTTCAAAGCTCTCCTCTTGACGAGGAATAATAGGCTCTCCATGTTCATCACGATAGAATAATGAAAGAGCATATTCTGCCCGAAGCAGACCTTCTTTAGCTGATTGAAGTGAACCTCTACGACTGGCCACATATTGCTCGTTCTCAGTCACAATGATCTGACCTATATCACCTTTTTTATTTCGGATAACTAAATACTCATTTCTGGTTTCACTATTTTCAAGCAGATTTTCATACACATTTTTAATCTTAAGATTTGTGACCCATTCCCAATAGGCAAGTTGACCTAATCTTCCAATATCCAAGACGGTTAAGGTTTTTTCGGCCTTTGCTATCCGGGCATCAAACTTTGCATTCTTGAGTGCAGCACGATCTGGATCCAGAGTTAGATTTTTCCAGAGGGACAACTTTAAACCTAGAAGAGAATAATTGCCGGTTTGGGTTGTAGGGTTACCAGTATGATAAATAGGAGCTAGAAATCCTGCAGGATTACTGATTTGCTCAGAACCCACATAGACTTTTGAATTGGCGACCCTTAAAGACTTCTCTACTTGGGTTCGAGATAAAGTTGTATTGTAATCGTGCTTAGTTTGTCTTTTGTAGTCAGAAACAATTTTAGCATCGAAGGCCCCACGGGAACCTGTCACAGCTTCTTCTCCCGCACGCATTCTTTCTAGGGCAGCAAGAACTGTGGGGTGATACTTCAATGCACTTTCTTTAACTAGAATCGGAGAAATCGCTCCAAATGCACGTACAGATATTAGGCATAAAAATATGAACTTCATTAAACTTATCTCCACTTGTATATGTTCTATATTTGCCATTTCTCTAGACAAATACAAGCTTTGATTGAAATTAAATGACAACTTGCCCTGTAAATGGTTTAAGAAATCCATGATCATAAATCTGTTATGGCTCATATTATTTGTAACTTTGCCTCTATGGGCACAGGTCACCGGTGAACTTGAAACCTTGGATAAACAGTGCTCCGCAGGAATGGGACTCTCGTGTGCCAAGGCAGCCTATTTGACTAAAAAACAAGATATCTCTCAGGCCTATGACTACTATAAAAAGGGTTGTGAGCTAAAAGATGAAACTGCTTGTTTCAATATGAAGTCTCTAGATCCAAAAGATATGTATTTCAAAAAAGCCCAAGGAGTCATGGGACTTCATACGACAAAAATTTCTCATTGCCATAATCCAGAATTAAAGAAGAAATATTCCCAGATTCAACTTAAGGAAGTTTGGCACACAGTAAACATGAGAATTTTTTTGAGTGGACTGGGCAAGGTTACTTCTTCTGAAATTACTACCAATCTTTCTAAAGAATTCATAGATTGCACCAAGAAGATAGTTAACGAGATTCAATTTCCGAAACCTGATCCTCGTATTTTTCCCCGTTTTGACTATGTGCTAACCATAAGGTCTATGGAGTAGAGAGCGTATAAAGCATAAAGTAGTAAATCGTTTTGTGAGCCTTAAAGGTGGCGAAGTTATCTGGAGGATGCATCCAGAAAATAAAGGATTGAAAATATCCCAGTATCAAATACTCGGTCTCTTCACTGGTCAAACGCAAAAACTTTCAAATACAAAAGAAAGAAATTGATTCTCTGCGTGGTGCGATTTAGTTAACTAGTTTCACTTAGGCCCTATTAAAATTCATTCAACTCTTTGTAACTCCATTTTTCTTAATGGTCCGATTTTTGCTTATCAAACCTAAAATCATTTATGAGGAGTGATCTAATGACACTGAAAGTTTTATTCGTGATGCTGATTTTTTTGTTGAGTCAGTTTTCCATTGCTCAAACTCGCAGCGACTCTGCCTTCTGTGCTAAACCAGAGAATCGAAACAACACCCGCTGTAATGTTCAAGAGAGGGTTTGCTCACGGCCAGAAAACCGCTATGATTCAAGTTGCAATTCAACTGAGGTCTATTGCTCTCGCCCCGAGAATAGATTTTCATCTTCTTGCGCAACGACTGATGCTTATTGCGAACGTCCTGAGAATCGCTACTCATCATCATGTTCATCAACTGAATCATATTGTGAGCGACCAGAAAATCGGTACTCATCATCTTGCTCATCAACTGAGTCTTATTGTGAGCGTCCCGAGAACCGCTATTCATCATCTTGCTCATCAACTGAGACTTACTGTGAGCGCCCTGAAAACCGTTACGCCTCTTCTTGTGCTTCGACAGTTGCGTATTGCTCTCTCCCCGAGAATAGATACGCTTCATCTTGCACAGGAATTTAATCGATAGGTTGGGCCTGGTTGAAAGACTGGGCCCTACTTTTTAAGTAGTTGATTATTTGAAACTCTACTTGCTTTTCACCTGCCTCAATGCCATATCTTCCCTATGGAAAACATTCTTTCGACTAGATTAGATCTTAAAACTGTTTCATCAGTTATGGATGAATTAGCACCCGATGGTTCTGAGATTCGTCTTCTCCACAGAGTTACTGGTGCAAGCTTCTGCCAATGCACACTTCCTAAAGGTAAAACGTCATTGGCCACTTCTCACAAAACAATTGATGAGATTTGGTATTTTACCGCGGGTACGGGTGAAGTATGGAGAGAAGACCAGGGTGTAACTCGCGTCGATACTGTAGAAGCTGGAATTTGTCTTACTATTCCTAGAGAAGTTAAATTCCAATTTAAAAATACTGGCGATACTTCTCTAGAGTTTTTCATTGTCACTTCTCCGCCATGGCCAGGACCGACTGAAGCAAAATCAGAAACAAATTATTGGGATATTCAAACATGATCAACAACGACGTCCTCCGCAGTATCCGTTACATGCTCAATATCAGCGAATTCAAACTGGTTGAAATCGTCAAACTAGGCGGTGGGGATGTCACTCAGGCCAAGATGAACGCTTTCATTAAGTCTGAAGAAGAGCCAGGCTTTGAAGAGTGTCCACAGAATGTGATGTCGCGTTTCTTAAATGGTTTGATCTATTTTAAGCGAGGTAAAGATGAATCTCGTCCCCCTCTGGCCCCAGAGCTACCCACAAACAATTTAGTCTTAAAGAAGCTGCGAGTGGCCTTTGAATTAAAAGATGATGATATTATCCAGATTTTAGGTGATGCAGGGTTTGTGGTATCAAAAACGGAATTGAGTGCCTTCTTCAGAAAAGAAGGACACCCCAATTACCGCGTTTGCAAAGATCAGTTTTTAAGAAACTTTTTAAAAGGTTTAACATCTAAGCTTAAATCTTAGTTAGGACATGCTCTGTTTCTGCAGATTCTGTCACGTGACTGGTTTTGTGAGTCACATTTTTTCTCTACAATTTTGTAAATCGCTGTTTGACTTCCACCCACTCTCCCATCTGCACTATCTAAAACAACCGAAACATCTTGGTTAATGTCTGAGGTGTATCCACGGACAGTTGTGTTAATAATAAAATCGGCAGTTCCGGTGCAATTTGAAAGATGAAGTCCATTGTTGGGATCATTTGCCGTAGGTGAATAGCGGGCCGACCAGACAAAATCATCTTGAAAAGGACCTTGCTTCACTAAAAGGATTCCATTTCTTAACCATTCACTAGGGGTTCTGCCCCTACCGCTTTGAACACTTCCTCCCAAAAATCGGTGAAGTGATTCGATGACCCCTGTAACTTGTGAGGTAGGTGCACTCACAAATCCTCGGTAATCAATTTGTTGAAGTTCAAGTTGCTTTCCTGCAGCTGGACGAAAACCAATTTTAATAGCACATTTGCGCTCTGGAGCTCTCAGCTGTTCTACTGAATTATCTCTGTCCATACCTTGAGTTGTCGTATCCATCGCTCCATAGAGAATGCTGAACGTGGCATTGTCGGGCGAAAACGCAATCGAAGTATTACTTGAGTCACAATCTGGTCCGCTAATAGAAACGCCGCTAACCGTGATTGCTTGAGCAGAAAAAGCTGTGAGTGAGAGTGCAAGTGCTATTAAAGGTTTCATAAGCAATCCTTGAATTCAAAAGTTTGAAACTATCGGCAAGAGCGGTACTGAAGTCTGTATAAAAGACCAGCACTGATGTCGGCCGAATCCACAGTGGCGATAGAATCTTGCACATCAGTATTTTGCAACATGATGGAAGCGTTGATTCGCATGTTGGTTTGAGCACCACACGCTGACCACACTTGAGCAGTCACAATTAAATCGTTCTGGATGAGGTAATCAGTATTCTGTGAACCCACAAATGATCTTTGAAGTCTAGGTCCTGGCATATTGGCAAAGAAGTATTCAGCAGTGAACCTGGCATTCGCTCTTCGGCTTGGAAGACCGACAAACCCTCGGTAATCAACTGCTACGATGGATACGCTATATCCGTTGGGAACACTTATAGGGATAGCGATATTACAACTCTTACGATCTAGAGTTCGTCCTGATGCCGGACCCGCTTCGGCAACAAACTGATCAAAGAGAATTGAAAGCTGTTTTTCGTCGGGAGAGAGAGTGGCATTTACAGTTCCAGACGGACAACCGTTACCACCAGTGCTTGGATATCCTAATCGCATTCCCACTTGAGCGAAGGAAGGAAGTGCAGTTGCTAGAGTTGATAGAATAGCTGCGATTTTCAAGATGTTTTTCATCAGATGCTCCTTAGGTATTTTGGTGCGGACATCCTGTCCTCGTTGCTTATTTTCAAACTAGCAATGTCAAAACAGCTCTTCAACGCGAAATATGTATTGTGATTGTTTGTTTGTAAAAACGACATGACCAGAGACGCAACGACACCACTCTATTGATCAACAAAAAAACTAATATAATTCTTAAATATAATTGTTTAAAAAAAGTCAATTCCCCCTATGTAAAATTAAAAACGATGAGAGGTTTGAATAATTTTTCTGCACCCTTTAAAACATCCTATTCGGACAATTCAAGAGGTGCACTTTGATACCAGACTTAAGACATCTTCAACGTGGAATGAGCTTTAAGCTTCCTGTCTATTTCAAATACCGCAGGCCTGTGTAGTAAGGTTTGTTGGCCGATAGAAATTCCAGAAAAAAGACATTGAAAGGAAAAAAGTTAGCTGGCGTCCACAGTGGTCTTTGAGAAGGGTTTGGCCCCATGAAGAAAGAGTCATAAGAAGCATAGCGATAGCCAGGATCTTTTTCATAGAACTAAGATATTCTTATTCCCTACCCAATAGAATTTTTATACGGTTAGACAATGAAAGTGATTTTGCTTTTTCTAAGCTTATGTATAACTTCGGCTCAAGCTCTTGAGTCAGACAACTACCTGATGTGGAATCGCCATCTCAATGACTCTACAAGTGAAATAAATAATTATCTTTCAGATCAAATCCATACTACGCTTAAAAAATTTTCTTCACGTCCAAAAGCTCTCACTTGCGAAGAAGTAACCTTTGAAATAGCAAAAAATTTCAAAACTTTTCTCGTCCACGATAATCCTATGGAAAACTGGCTCATAAAACATTTGGATAAAGACCAGATTTATCCACAAACTCTCA
>CAMDDI010000190.1 GCA_945890905.1 Bacteriovorax stolpii | reverse complement strand
GGGGTTACCCCAACCGCCTAGCGAACTCACAGATCTATCCACCGGCAAAAATCGTCGCCATCGCTGATACCTTTGTTTCATTGATCAGTAAGACTCATTATCGGCAGCGTAACTACACACCGATTGAGGCACTGGAAATCATGAGAGTTGACGTGGGTCACTTCGATCTAGGTTTTCTCGAATCATTCTCAAAGATTTTCCTTAGAAGAAAAACTCCCGCGGCTTAAACACACACAATTAGTCTTAAGTCAGAGAGTTCGTAATTTGGAGCAAGATTGTTTTAAGGGGTAAGGGCCAAGTTGCAGGTGTGGATGGAGTCGGGAGAGTGACCTTACCTCTTAGATAATATGCTTTTTATTTTTTGATAAACTTCCGCTTCAACAAATGGCTTAGTAATCAAACCGTCTGTTGATTCCTCAACAATCTTGAGGTCAGCGGGGCTCATCTGGACACCGCCCGTAAGAAATAGAAACTTCGGAGGTGATATTGCCTTATTCTCTTTGATCATTCTCAGGAAGCCAAAGCCGTCGATCTCGGGCATCTTGATATCGGACATAACAATGTCGAACCCACCCTGGGTTAAAAGATTGTAGCCTTCGCGGGCCCCTCTCGCAGTGACCACATTGCTGCAAAATTTTGAAACGATAAATTTAAAAATTTCGAGCAGGTCTTCCTCATCATCCACAATGAGGACACAACAATTAATCATCTCGTATTTAGAGGTCTTAATGGGAGTGGCAGCTAGTGGAGCAGGATGTTTTTCTTTCCCTACTATGGGCAATGCTAATATGAACGTCGTTCCTTCACCTATCTTTGTGACAAAATCGAGATTGCCGTTATGCTCGTGGACGATATTTTTCGCCAGGGACAGACCCATACCCGTGCCCTTGTTGGCTTCTTTAGTAGTAAAAAAAGGAGCAAATATTTTTTCTTTTAAATCATTCGAAATACCGAATCCATTGTCTGTTACAAATATTTTTATCTCGTCCACATCATAGGAAACACTGACTTCAACTTTTCTGTTTTTCTTCCCTGCAGAAGCGTCTTTTCCGTTCGAGATGAGATTCACCAGTACTTGCTGGATTTTACCTCTGATTCCCTCAATGTATGAACTTCGCTGATCGCCTGAGAAAGTAAGCAAGACCTCTTCTTGATGATAAAGCTCTTTTAACATCTCAGTTGTTTCTAAGCAGAGAACATAAGGATCAAAATAGGAAACTTGAACGTCGTCAGAACGGGCAAAAGTACGAAGACTCTTAACGATGGAGGCAATTCGGCCGACGGCTGAATCCATTTTTTTAGATCGTTCAAGGACATCACTGAGCACAGGCTCAGGACTACTAAGAATTTGATTTATGATTTGAAGGTGGCCAGAGATGATAGCAAGGGGATTATTGATTTCATGTCCAACTCCTGCGGCAAGTTCGCCAATTAAGGCAAGCCTTGCGTTTTGTATCGACTTGGCCTTTTCCGCATCCAGGCTCTTCTCGAGTTCCACTTCTTTGGTCCTGTCCCAGTTTATTCCGTACATCATGGTGGCCTGACCCTCGCTGTTGCGAAGCACTTTCCCTTTTGCCCCAATCATACGACGTCGGGACTTGGTAGATATTTCAAAATCCAAGCTGAATTCTTTCTCACCTTTGAGTGCTTTTTCAATAGCATCTAGTGCTTCTGCTTTAGATCGCTCAGAGATTGAGGATAACCAGGCATCAAAATGACCACTAAACTCGCTAGGACTAATCTCATACAAGGCGTACATGGATTTATCCCAGAAGAGTTCCTGAGATATAGGATTATATTTCCAAATGCCCACTCCAATAGTCTCCAATACAAAACGATTCTCTTGCTTGGACTCAATGAGATCAGTGATATCAGAGAAAGTAACAAGCACACTCTTTTGTTCGAGCTCTGGAAATGGAGTGGCGTTTAGACGGATCCATTTTAATCTCGTTTCTTTATAGCGAAGTCCCATGATGACATTTTGTACAAAATTATTAGTTTTAAGTGCTACCATCGCTGGATGCTCAGCACCTGGAAATGGCTCACCGTTTTCCTTAATGGCCTTCCATCCCAAGTCGTCAGAAGTCTTACCTAATATCTGATCGTGACTCATTTCAAGAATGCGTAACGCTGCCGTATTGAATTGAACAATTTTCCCATCTTGATCATGAATGACTAAGCCTTCTTCCATAGTCTCTAGGATTTTTTTGTTTCTTATCTCTCTCTCAACATCATTGGTCATATCCCGGCAAGTCCCAGTTAAAAAACTAACCTTACCAAGAGCATCACGACTGACTTTACCAATTCCTTGCACATACTTTATTCTCTTACCGCCATCTAAAATAACTCGATGATTGAAGACAAAGCCTTCGCCCAGCGAGAGGGCCCGAACCATGAATTGATCAAGAACAGTCAGATCTTCAGGGTGAATTCGGCTTCGATATAATTCATAGAGTTTTTCTTGTGGCTGAGGGTAATCCATTTCGAAAATCTTATAATGTTCCAGGGACCAGATTTGCTCGTTTGTTTTGAGATTAAGACTCCAGCTACCAACTTTCGAGATGGCCTGAGCTTCTGTAAGTTGTGTTTGCAGCTTTTTTTCATTTGATACATTTCTAACTGAAGCGTGAAGGTAAGATTTCTCACCTTCTGTAATCTTGCTTAACAGGACTTTACATTCCATTGTGTCGCCGGTCCGCTTCAAATGCGTCCAATCGAAGAAGTGGCTCCCTTCTTCTAGCGCTATCCTGATCATTTCTTTTGCTTGGTCAGAAGATCGTGTGCCATCTGGCTGGAACTCCGGGGAAACATTTTCCGGACCAAGAGCGCAGAATTCCTGCTCGGAATTTACACCAAAAAATTTCAAAGCCGCAGCGTTCACGGAAGTAAAATGCCAGAGGGGAGGTGCCAGTGTCATGACGGCGTCAATGGGCTGATTGAAGAGTACGCTATACCGTAAATTCTGGCCTTGTAGCTCGAGATTTTTAAGCTTGATCTCAAGCAGATGGATGACATGTTTGGCGAGAGATTTTAAGGTTTCTTTTTGGATGTGGGTCAATGTCTTTTTTTCATTCCCAATAACACAAAGAGTTCCAATTTTATGCCCTGATGAGGATATCAGGGGGGCACCAGCATAAAACACGATATTGGGTGCTCCAGTGACAAGAGGGTTATCTGCAAAACGCTCATCCATACGCGCATCGGACACTTCGAAAATTTCGTTGTTAAAAATAGCGTGGCCACAAAATGAAATGTCTCTTGGCATCTCGAGTGCGTCGAGTCCGACCTTTGATTTGAACCACTGCCGATCTGAATCTACTAAACTGATTAATGAAATTGGAGTTTCACAAATTTTGCACGCTAACTGAGTTAATTCATCAAAATCTTCTTCCGCTGGCGTGTCTAATACCTGGTATCTTCGGAGTATATCCAGTCTTTCTGATTCATCAAAAGGGAAAAGAGCCTTTTTCATTTAATGCCCACTTTTAACCGATGGGTTTATTCGATCCAGATAGAAAAGTGTTTTTCTTCATGATGAAAATCCATAACAGATTGAGGAATATAATTTGAATCTTCAATCCTTTGAATGATGTCTTTGAAATCAATGGAGGATTCATTTAAGTATGTCTGGGCTTTCTCAGGGATAAAACTATCCATCACGCTTAAAGTGAATATTGGAAATTTTAAATCCACAGTAATGACCTGTTGCCTTTTGATTTGAATTCTTAATGCCGATGCTTTTATATGAGTGTTCATTTTGGAACTATAACGCCAGCACAAGTTATAATCAACTGAGTAGAGCATGTCCCAAACTCCGCTTAATTTTCTCAGCAATAATTAATTTAAAATTAATTATTTAATCTTTCTTTGAGACTAATATTCTTTAAGTCAACCTTAAAATTAAAGTCATTCAAAATTATCATGCTAGCCTTGTACTCTTATTACTAAAATAGACGACGATTATAGGATGTGTGTCCTGCAATGAATAAATTTGAATCCGATGGGCCTTTGGGCGAGTTTTTTTCTGAATGTGAAGAAATCCTGCAGAGAATTTCAACACTACTTTCAAAGCTAGAGTCACAGGAACTTTCATCTGAGGCCATTGATTCGTTATATCGTGATGTCCATACCCTTAAGGGATCGTCTCAACTTTTCGGGTTTCAAAGCATTGGTCTTATCGCTCATGCGATCGAGGCTTCTCTTGAACCGGTGAGGAAAAAAAAGACGAAACTAGATAGAAGTTTTGTGGATCAGGTTTTTAAAAGCCTGGATCTGATAGATAGTATTTTAAAAAATCCGAATAGGGATCTGGAAAATGACCCTTTGTTAAAAGTAGAAATGCTGAATGTCGTTCCCAAGTTGATTTCTGTTTCTAACAGACGATTTGGAACAGAGTTTGAGTTGACTCATGGGATGGTACCTACAGAAGAAACCAAGGCCAGTAATTTACCTCCTGAAGTTAGTCTTAAAGATAATTATGAAATAACTAAAACGAATTCGATAAAAGATGGTTCTATGACAGAAATTATAAGTTTATCACAGACTGATCTTCTCGGTCAGTCATCCAGGACGAAAACAGAAAAATCCCAGGCAGGAGAGGAGCAGCAATTAGAGTCTTCAACGATTCGTGTTCAGGTACCATTGCTTGATAAATTAATGAATCTCGTTGGAGAAATGGTGTTAGCAAGAAACCAGCTTCTGCAATTTGCAAGGACCAATGAAAATAATGAGTTTCTCAACCTTACGCAACGACTGGATCTGGTTACCTCCGAGCTCCAAGATAACGTCATGCGGACTCGTATGCAGCCCATTGGCTCTGTATTTACAAAATTCCAAAGGGTCGTCAGGGACCTTAGTCGAGAGTTAGGTAAGGAAATTGAACTAGCTATAGAAGGATCTGAAACTGAACTCGATAAGTCGCTCCTGGAGGCCATCAAAGATCCTCTGACCCATATTGTTCGAAATTCCTGTGACCACGGAATCGAGGGACCGGAAGAAAGAATCAAAAAGGGAAAGAGTAAGCTTGGAACAATTTCTTTAAAGGCGTTTCATGAAGGCGGTCATGTTGTCATTGAAATCAGGGATAATGGTCGGGGACTGGATCCCAAAAAGATATTACCTAAGGCGATCGAGAAAAGATTAGTCAGCCAGGAACAAGCTAAAAATTTATCCTTAACCGAAATTCAGCAACTCATTTTTGCTCCGGGTTTCTCGACGGCCGATCAGGTATCGTCGGTATCAGGGCGTGGAGTTGGGATGGACGTCGTGAAGACCAATCTCGAGCGTGTCGGGGGGTCTATAGATCTTTCCAGTCAGGTGGATCAAGGCACAAGACTTCGTCTCATCATTCCTCTGACCCTTGCCATTGTTCCGGCCATGATAGTGCGGATGAAAAAAGATTTTTTTGCTATTCCGCAAGTTAAATTGCAGGAGCTTATTCGTGTTGATCTAGAAGAGCCCGGAAAGAAAATGGATAAGCTTCAGGGCAAATACATCTACCGTCTCAGGGGTGAGTTGCTGACTTTAATCGATTTAAGCGAGCTTTTAAAGACTTCTGAAAAAGGTGAAAAGCCACGTACAATTTTCAATATCGTTGTGCTTAAAACGGACGGTGATATTTACGGACTTGTTGTCGACGAAATCTGTGACACAGCGGATATTGTTGTAAAACCGTTGCCTCAATTCTTGAAGAAAATTGACGTCTTCTCAGGATCTACCATCATGGGTGACGGTAGCGTGGCGCTCATCCTTGACATACAAGGTGTCGCTAATCGAAGTGGAGCTCGCCAAAGCACTCAAAGCAAAACATTAAAGAACAAATCAGATGCCGCTTTCAAAAACTTCCATGAGGTCAAAACTGAATATCTGTTCTTTAAATTGGGCCATCCTGGTGTTTTCTCTATTCCCCTTATCCTGGTCAATCGTTTAGAAGAATTTGGCACAGATGAAATTGAAGTTTCTGGCAATGAGAAGATGGTCAAATACCGGGGCTCACTCCTACCGCTAATTGATCTCAACCAGTATCTTGGCCACAAAAATCACGTTGAAACAAATGTTGATAAGAAAATATCAGTCATTGTGGTGAGTAAACACAATCGGTTCTTCGGTCTCGTGGTCAATGAAATTTTAGACGTCCTTTCTTCCGCCAGTGAAGTTACTCATGCATTGAAAGAAACGAAAGGATTGATGGGAACGATTATTTTCAACGATACTCAAGTCGTAACGATTCTGGATGCCTTAAGTATTATCAGTGATGCCATAGGTGAACCTGTCGAAATTAAAAAATTAAAAAAGTTCATCAATACGAATGTCCTCTTTGCTGAAGATACGATCTTCTTTGTACGTCAGGTAAGAAAAGTTCTGGAAGCTGCTGGCCTGGTGGTTGATCATGTAGAAAATGGTCAGCTCGCATTAGATAAATTGAAAGCGTCTGCACCTGGTCATTACAAGCTTATTGTTTCTGACATCGAGATGCCTGTCATGAACGGCTACGACTTTGCAAAGGCAGTAAAGAGCG
>CAMDDI010000189.1 GCA_945890905.1 Bacteriovorax stolpii | reverse complement strand
ATTATCAGAGAAATCTTTCAGGAGAAGTCCCTGCTTGCGGCACTCTCGCTTAAGATTAAAATTGAGAAGATCTTCAATATCAAGAGCACGTTTACGAAGAGGTTCAATATGAACTTCAGATGTAGTGAGGTATTGATAGAGATCAGGATTAAATGCCCCTTCATCATCCATCAGCTGCTTTAAGTTTTTTGAAGTGGTAAAAATTGTTCTAACATCTAAAGAGATTTTAGAACCATCAATGCGGCGATTTTTTAAAACTTCAACAAGTTTTACCTGCATGTGGATAGGCATAAATGAAATCTCATCAAAGACCACTGTACCTCCGGGACAAGATTCAAGTTTACTCTTTTGATTCTCAGAACCAAAAACTTCTATCCAGAGTTGCTTCTCGTCCACACCTTTACAAGAAATACTTTCAAAAGGAGCAAGGCCACGTTTACCTTCATTATGAACAATACGAGCAAAGAGTTTTTTACCAACACCAGGCTCACCCATAACAACCATTGGAGAATCGATATCTTTCAGACGGACAATCGATTTACGGATTTCAGAAGTCTGAGGAGAGCGACCAATCCAGGCGAACTCACGATCATAAGGAGTTGAGAAGCGACGGATAAGTGACTTTTCAGAAAGTGGATTGTACTGATGAAAAACAGAAGAAAGAATCAAGGCCAAAACCTTCATTGTTTTTTCATCCTCAACAGTAAAACGGTCTTCATTTCGTTTATTTAAAATCTCGATCACACCAATAATCTTATCTTCACGATTGGTGATGGGACTGCAAATGATTGAGCGTGTTTCAAAGCCAGTGACTTTGTCCATATCTTCAGAGAATCTCACCTTGTCCGATTTGCAATCGATATTAAGTGACACTCCAGTGGTAAACACTGAACCAGCAATCCCTTTACGATAATCAAATTTGAGTAATTCTTTATCAATCCCCAATGCTGCCACAGCTTCAAGTTCATTGGTTTCTGTATTAATTAAAAAGATTGAAGCGCGGTGACCATTAAGGATGCGCACAATTTCTTCGAGCATGGATTCAACAAATTTTTCTTTGTTTCCAAATTGAGTAATATCTTTAAAGAGTGAGAGCAAAAGCGAGAACATCTCAAAGCCTTCTTTCTCAGAAGAGTAATTTTGAGAGAGGGCCAGATGAATTAAGCTGTCTTTAAGTCTTTCAGGTGGCAGAGATTGAATATACTGTTCGATAAAGCGCTTCATATTCCCGTGGTCTTCACGGTCAAGTTCAGCACCATAGTTCATAGAATCTTCGTCCCCAGTGCCCATTTCTTTAAAGGCCCGCACAATGGAAGCGCCGAAGTCAAAACGAAGTCTTTTAAATTGAAGTGAACAACGAAGGATGGTTCCTACAGGCAAAGGAAATGTAGTGACAAATCCTAGTCCTGACATACTTACGTCCATGAGCTTAGTCTTATCAACAAATTCTAACTTACCTTGTTCATTTTCATATTCAACTAAGAATTGAACGTCATCTCGCGACTCCACAGGAACCCGAAATGATTGATAATATTTGAATTCGGAAAAACTCGTTAGCATAAAAGCTGCTCCTTTAAGGACTATATCTCATGTCCTAGTCGGAGACTTTTGCCAAAAACTTTAACCCAGCTGACAATTATACTTGGCACTTTAGATTAGGGGACTTAAAAACTCTCCCACAATATTTTGACCACTCACCAGTTCTAATTGCTCAATTCCAGGCACCGTATTGAGTTCCAAAATTGCGACATTACTCTGCCACATCAAGAGATCAATCGCCCCATAGATTGCCCCACTTGCAGAAATCAACATCTCTAAAGTGGGAACTAGAGATGTTGGAATCTCTGTTAATTGGGCCAAGCCGTGCTGCTGAAAATTGGCCGCTACAGAGTCGAGCGCACTTCGCTTAAGACAAATTTTCTTATCTGCCGCAAAAAAAATTCGCAACTCAACGGCATTTTGAATATAGGGCTGAAGAAGATAGTCGAGATCATTTTTTTTCTGCTGCTCATGCCACCAGGTTGGAAAATCTGCCTGTGATAAAGTCCGAATTCCCCAGCCTCCTTGTCCACGATTAGGCTTAATTAAGCCGACTTGATGCTTTGAGAGAAATTCAAGGGCGTCAGTCAGCTGCGAATTTTTTAAGTAAAGCCAAGGCAGATGAGGCAGCTTGTGAGTTTTAAAAAAGTGGTATTGAAGATTTTTTTCGCGAAAAATTTTTAAACACTCTATGGGATTAATTATTATCTTTTTAGTGCATTTTAAAATTTCTAGATCGCGATCATCAAAATAAATGCCCGTGGTCCGGACCAGATATTTATCAGCTTGAGGTATTAAGTCTTCAGACCAAGGATTAAAGAAAACTAAATTACTTTCTCCGACCTCTTGAGTCAGTCTTTTGATGAAGTAGGTATTCTGGCTTTTTGCGACTACGCAGAGCTTATTCATAAAGACAGTTTAGCCATTCTTCTTTAAAATGTTACCTATGTTTGCACTTCGAATTTTATTTTTGACCATTGGACTCTGTTCATTTGCATGGGGCGACGATACCCCTGTGCCAGCACCACCTGCTCCAGCAGTGATAACCAAACTCACTGAACCTATAAGTAAATACTGTGACAATCTCAAAATCAAATTTGAACAATACAAATGGGGACCACCAGATTGTGATCTTTATTCTTGGAATCATGTCCGAAATTCTGATGTAGGAACTCCACTTATTTGGACTACCTTCGGTGATGAATCCAAAGCCTCAAATGACAATACCACTTTGATTCTTTGTGGAGTTCATGGCGATGAAATTACACCCGTGAAATTTTGCTGGGATCTAATGAAAGATTTTAAGAACAAAAACTTTGAAGGAAAATTTGTCGTCGTGGCCCCATTGGTAGCACCTGATTCATTTTTTAAAAGCGTTCCTACCCGCACTAATGGGCGCGGTGTAGATGTAAACCGAAACTTCCCTACTACTGACTGGACTAAAGAGGCCCATAGACGCTGGAAGATAAGTTATAAAAAAGATAAAAGAAAATTTCCGGGTCCTCGGGCAGCATCAGAGCAAGAAACGATTTTTCAGATGAACCTGATTAAACGCTATAAGCCCAATAAAATAATCACCGTTCATGCTCCCCTCACTCTTCTTGATTATGATGGGCCGTCGTTAACTGCTGAAGAAGGCCGCTCAGCTGAAGTGCTATTAAAGCAGATGAGTGAAAAATCTAGTGGCTATAAAATATCAAACTATCCAGTGTTCCCTGGAAGCCTAGGTAACTGGGCCGGAAAGGAAAATCGCATTCCGGTTTATACACTCGAGTTACCTAATACAAATTATCTAGAGACTGATAAGTTCTGGCTGACTTTTAAAGATGCTATGGATTTTGCCATCGTCCACCGAATGAAGCCACCTGTTGATTAGGCCACTTCATTTGTTGGTGGTGCCGGAAGACGCTTCACTAAGATGGCCGGCAATATCAATAAGCACGCACCAATCAGATATGCATTCACCGAACCAAATTTCCAATACACAAGTGAGGCATAGACTGGACCTATCACTCTCCCCAGGGCACCAAGAGATCTAAAGATGCCTAAGCTCTGGCCCTGCATATGTTTGGGCGAATAAAAAGACGCCAGAGATGTGAGACAAGGAATGATCATGGCCGAACCTAGTGCCAAGAAAAATAATCCCGCATACAACATCCAGGCAGCGTGAGCAAAGGCCAGGAGAATGAGGCCTGGAATGATGGCGAGAAGGCCCTGAAAGCTCATCTTGCGCTCACCTACTTGGTGGGCCTTACGACGAACATAGCCACCTTGAACCATACCGATGATAAAACCAATAAAAATAAACATGTAGGCATTATCCATTGAAGTATAGCCCAATCTCTCCACTGCAAGAAATGTCAGGGTAAACTCCATTCCCGAAAAGGCCGTGATAAAAAAGAAGTACGCAATATTGGTCGTATTCACTCCGGGCATGGGAAGAGGTTTAAAGAGTTTAAAGGGATTCATACTTCGAACCATGTGAGGCCCATTGCCCTTCTTCAAAGTTTCTGGAAATGAGCGCCAGATGGTGAAGAAATTAATAAAGCTCAATATAGCTGCCAGTAGAGCTGGGGATGAGAAAGGATTGATGCCGTAAACTTGCCACTCTGGATGAGCAGCAATGGGATTATACATCGAAAGAATTCCGCCTAAGGCCGGACCAAAAACAAATCCTAGAGCAAAAGCAATGCCGATGACGGCCATACCCTTGGAACGATTTTTATCATCAGTCACATCACTCACCACTGCCGAAGCGATGGATAAGTTCCCTGACATAAGTCCTCCCACCAGACGGGCAACTATTAAAAGGGTAAATGAACCTGAAAGAAACCAAATTACATAACTGATAAAGAGACCAAAGACAGAGATCAAAAGAACTGGCCGGCGTCCAATACGATCTGAGATTGCTCCCCAAAGTGGAGCAGCGATAAATTGCAGCAGAGAATACAGTGCACCAAGGAGTCCACCGAAAAGAACAATGGTACTCATCTGAGGAGTGCCATCAGTATTCAGAGAAATTGTTTGAAGATTGGAAATAAGACCCATCATGTGTTTTAAGAAGAAGTTCTCTGAATCCACACTGAGATAATATTTTGCCATGGCCGGAAACATCGGGAAGATGATCGAGAAGCCAACCAAGTCCATAAACATCGTAAGGAACATCAGCTTTAAAACTTTTTTAGATTCAGCTGGCATGGCACTTGGAGCATTTTTTTCTTGTTCTTTGATCACTGTCTTATACCTTTCTTTGCTTTCAATTTGATAAAATAATTTCTGACGATCTTCTTCACTGCCGTTAGCGTAGACATTGATAAAATGACTGTAGTCATTGATCCATTCTGGATCAATATTCACGCAAGGAATATGCACCAGGCTTCCACCCAGATCTTTCACCTCATGACCCAACTCATTTCCAATCTCGTCAGTGGTTTCTAAACAGTCCACTACAAAACTTGGACAATAAACACCGATTTTTTTTACTCCACCCTTAATCTTATTTGTAACCGTGACATCGGTATAAGGCCCAAGCCACACTTCAGATCCAAAGCGAGACTGAAACGTCATAGAGACCGGAATGGGAGATTTTAGATTTTGAATGATGAGCTCATAAGTCTCAAGACAGTGCAAAAGATAGAGATCTTTTTTCTGAAGTACCCGGCGCAAAGGAATGCCGTGAAACGAAATCACAATTTCCTGCATATCGGGATGAGCGGCCAGAGACTCTTTAATTTTTCTAACTGAGTTATCAATAAATGCGTGTGAGCGGTGATAAGAATTTACGACGGTGAAGCTTGGAAGATTCACTCTCTTTCCTAACTCTCCCCCAAGAACATCCACCACCGCGCCAATAGTACTCTCTGCGTATTGAGGAAACTGAGGCAGCACTAAAACTTTGGTGGCGCGCTCAAATGGGTCTTCCTTATCCCAATCACTTAAAACCTCTCCTATGCGTGGAGTGGATAATAAAAATGCATGATTGAGTTCTAAATTAGAATCAAGTTTAGGCCTTAAGGCATTGGCCACCTTGATGGTATTAGTGACCAACGGAAAACCATCTGCCTGAAGGATTCTAGCGTAGGCCTGGGCCGATTTTTTAGGACGAAAAGGCAGAACAAAACAATTTAAGATGATTTTCCAAAGAAATGGATTGATATCAACCACCCGCTTATCCCCCAAAAACTCTCTCAGATAATGTCTAACATCTGAGACTTTGGTGGACTTAGGCGAGCCGAGCTGGCCCAGGATAACTTTGGTTTTTTCGGTCATATTTCTACCATTCATGGATAAGTGTTGAGAGTCTTCTCTTTTTGGCATATAGAAAGCTAAATGACTAGAATCAAAGCTTGAACAAGGGTGAAAACCATGGCGAAAAAAAATATCTCTGAAGGTCGGAAAAATAAGGAATTGGCAGGCGTGACACTCCTTGGCAATACCAAGACTGAATACCCTGAAACTTACTCCCCTAAGGTGCTTGAGAAATTTCCGAATAAAAACCCAGATAACGATGCCTGGACTTCATTTATTTGTACTGAGTTTACTTCCTTATGCCCTAAAACTGGTCAGCCAGATTTCGCCAAAATCTTTATCAACTACATTGCCGACAAAGAGATGGTGGAATCAAAATCATTAAAGATTTATTTATTCAGTTTCAGAAATCACGGGGACTTCCACGAAGATTGCGTTCAGAAGATCTGTAAGGATCTCTTTAAGCTTATGAAGCCTAAGTATATCGAAGTCATGGGAGATTTCACTCCTCGTGGCGGGATTGCAATTTTCCCGTATGCTTCAATGAGTAATGGCTCTAAAGCGGGTGAAGAGCTTAAAAAGATCCGTATGGCCCATTACACTCCGGGCAAGTATGGGATGGATCTCTCTCGTCTTTATTAGTAAGTTAAGAGCAAAACAAGGAATTGAATATGATGGGTTTAGGATTTAGCGAATTATTGGTGATTCTTGTAATCGTAGTTCTCTTCTTCGGTGGCAAGAAACTTCCTCAGCTTGGTAGCTCCCTTGGAGATTC
>CAMDDI010000188.1 GCA_945890905.1 Bacteriovorax stolpii | reverse complement strand
TGGGTACAACAAGTTCTTTGGTTAACTGTATCAAGAGTTTTATATTGCCCAAGAATTTGTAACATTCGGTTGGTACTTGTGTCGGATGCTAAAGAAAGAGCAAATGGTTTACTGCTAGAGATGGTAGCAGGATCACAAGTCATTTTATCATAGGCCGTATGAACGCGAGAGTAGCGATTCGCAGAATTCAAAGTGGTATTCACACCGGCCACTTTAATCGCCTTGGTTGTGGTATCGCACCAGTGATGGGCCGAAGTGTCTGATTGAGTATAGACCGTCATGGTTTTACCCACATCTCGGCAGCACACATTCTTTTTAGGATCAAAATCAGGATTGAGCGTACTTGAATTAAGATATTTAAAGTCGGGATTCCCGCAAGTCATCTCTTCTTCCCAGAATTTCTCTTCCGCTGTATTGAGCAGTGTTGAGAGATCAGCCGAGAGCGCTTTCGAAGCAGCGGTGGGAGCAGCGGCACATTCAAAATCACTAAAGCATGAAGCTCCTGGGGCCCGCAAGCAAGTATTTCTCTGATAACCCACAGTGGTTGTTTGAGTACCTGAAGTCGTACTATAAATTCCCAAGGCCGTAAGTGGGCCCAGATCTAAAAGGTTACTGGACATATTTTGGTTAATTGCAAACTGGGCCACAAGGGGATCAGTGAATGCAAGATCAAAGTTTTGCATAGAGTTTCCTGCAGCGTCTGTGGCAGGACAAGCATTGAGATATTTAGCATTGGCCGCAGTTCCCGTCATCGTAGGACCCACACCCATGATTTTATCTGAAGTTTCACTGCGCGAAGACGGTGCACGTGAATTGAGCTGATAAACTCTGGTTGAATTTGTAATATCTTTTCCTGGAACACAAATCGCATTCACAGCATTGGTCAAAAGGTTACTGGTTGATCCTGCAGGAGGAACTTGTTCCCCATAGTAGTCAAAAGGGCGTCCAATAATTCTTGCTCCTAGACCTACCAGGTCTGAAACACTTGCTGCCGCTGAAGCTGAATTTTGATTAAGAGGAGTATTAGCGAAACGTGCGATTCGGTCATTAAATCGAGAAGGAGATGCTGCAAGTGACTGACAGTAGTTATTGGCCGAACAGGTAAGTGTTCCCACATTAGGACTACCATTAAAAGTTGTCCCTGTTGCAAGGGTGAGATCATTTAAACAGGGAGCACCTTTGCCTCGGTACACGCAGCGCTTAGGTACATTGTTAGTTCCACCAACAAGTGAAGCGATGGTTTTAATTTGAGAACCAATGGTTTCATTGGCACTGGCATCAAATGTCGGCCAGCTTGTGGTGAGTCCTGAAACTGCCTGACAGCCGTAATCAAAGCCCAATTGTTTGAAGCAATCGTTATCTGTAGCGCAGTAGTGAGACTTCTGGCATTCGGCCCCATCACTTTCTAAATCATGGTCAGGGATATCAGTTGTGGTATCAGCTGTTTCAGAAATGGTAACGCTGAAACCATTATCTACATTGAGATCCCCATAGTAAGAATTCACGGCCAAAAAAAGTTTTCCTGTTTTGGATTTGATCCTTCTTTGATTTCCAATGGAAAACCAAGTAACCCCATCAAATGAACCAATAAGAGATCCGTAATCAAAACCATACCAATCACGGTTATATCCATTGGCAAAAAGAAAGTGCTGACTCGCGAGGCGATTTAAGCGCTGAAGTTGAACTGAAGTGCGGGGTGTGTGGGTCCAAGGCAACATGGTGGCCGGCACAAAACACGCGCGACCATAGGCCAAATCATCAGAGCGATAAATACTTGTGCTGCCCAGGCGACGGGATTCATATTTGTCAGGAGTATAACCTCCGCCCTGCCCACCATAGTTTTGTGGGAAAATTTTCTGAAGAGAAGTGTAGTAGTCAGAGCCACAAGTGGTGCAACCTGAAAAGGCCCCAGAGTTTACAAAAATGTCATAAGATATATCTTTTTTGACTAACATTTTTTTAGCTGGTTTTGCTGCTGAAGTGACACTGGCATTAAACGAGCCGTAAATTTCATTAAAACCAATATACCCGTAGGCATTGTTCGGCTTAAGAACATTATTTCCTGTATAAGAGAAAGCGGTAAGTTCCTGAGCGTTGGCACCAGCATAACTGTCATCATAATTTACACCATTGGTGTCGTAATAACGATGAGGTACGTTCTTACTGGTAACAGCTACTGTTTGATTGACAGGAATTGGAGAAACAGTGGTGGGATAGACGCAATCATAATTAACTAAAGAACTGGCCGAATTATAAGTGGGCTTTAAGTTACATTTGCCACTCGTTCCACATTGGCACATTGAATTGACTTGTTCTTGAGCGGAAGTTTTCATTTTTAGAAGAGCGGCCACGTTACTTGTACCACTCACAAAATATGCTATTTCAATTTTTTGATTCTGATAAAGAACATAAGCGTTGTTGAAAGTAATTTGATTCGGATTTGAGGCACGACTCCATGTAGAAGTATCTTCGGCAATGATACTTCCCCCAATTTTGACAACAATACTATTGGCCATATCTGCATAGCTTGGGAGTAGGAAGATCTTCGAGCTATCATGCCAAGTGGTAGTGTATAAACTGGTTGAATCGTGAATGTAGCTCTTTGCACATTTGGCAAGAGTCGCACCGACTTTTTCGCAAGTCCCATCAACTTTGTATGTGACATAGAGATTATCATCAAGAGCATTGCCCGGTAGAGCGGCAGTAACGTTTACACCTTGAGTGGTAGTTAAATTGTCGTTAAAAGTAGAAGTCACAAAAGTAGCGTCAACCATGCTTGTAGAATTTAATTCATAGAGAACTTTTCCGGCGTAGTCGACTTTGACAATGTTGTATTTATAATTTCCGGTCCCTAGGTTGGGATTGATGGTGGAGAAATTGATATCATCATAAAAGCCCAAAGACGAAGCAGAGAATGTTCCTGGGATCAAGGAAGATGCATCTAAGTATTTCACAGTACAATAAGAAAATTCACCATTGACTTGATTGAGGCAATTGTAGAGGTGAGTAAGCTCTTTAATTCGAACTGCCGCCTGGTAGTCTGGATTAGTTGAAGATCCCGAACCATTTCCAGAAGTCGTGTCATCAGTTGGCCGTGTTTCACAAACATGATAAAACTGCGGATAAAGAATAAAGCGTGAAGGATTGACCCGGACATCTTCCTGAGCGGCGGCAAATCCTGATTGAGTGATCGCAGAAGCTCTAAGAGAGCCGTCATTCACACATTGTGAATCTAGACAGCAATCAAAACCTCTTGCCGTACATGATGCAGAAGCCGAACAACTATTCGAAGTCGTTGAGTCACTTCCCGAAATGGTCATCGTAATATTATTAACATTGAGAGTAGGAACTTCTTCGCCACTAATAAAGTAGAGCTTAAGACCGGTACTCGTGGCAGCTGTACTGCATGTTGCGCAGACTTGAGTTAAACTAAAATTAGCTGTGGGAGCAGAAGCCGAAGCAAAAAGAGTGTTGGTAAGATTATAAGTTAAGCAGTCATTCTGGTTAGCAGTATCATTTGAAGGTTCAACCTGGAGATAGTACTCAGTGGTTTTAGCTGAAAGATCTGTATAAGATTTTGGCTTGGCCGCGAGAATGAGAAACTTATCCACAGCTGTAGTGTAATTATATTTTCCAACTAAGCAGAACTTAGTGGTGTTAGGAAGTTTTCGTAAATATTTTGATAGGGCTTCACCACGAATGAGAAATGAATCTACAAATCCAACGGGAATAGAAAGGTTGGAGAGAGATTTTGTGGCACCTTCTTGAATAAAAGTACCTGTTAAAGGATAAGTGGGTTCACCAAATTCTGAAGTCGATGTGGTTCCATCAGTGGCGTTACTGTTACTGAGAGCTGGTGCTGGAGTTTCAGGCAAGCATGACGTGAGAATGAAGAGAGTTGTAGTTAATACAACTGCCATCCATGCATTGTGATTATTCGTTTTGCGTATCGAGTTCAACATCCGTGTCATCCCTCTTTTGCTAACTTATCGGATTCAAAGAAAACATTTTTAAGGGAATCATGAGTTTAAGATGATGAAGTGAGGGAGCGTACTTAAGGTCTTGATACTGCGATATGGTGGAAATTAGGGAGAGGCAATTTTTTCCAGGTGCTCGAGAAGTTTCATCAGGGCCGCCTGAGAAAAGCGGTTTTTTAGCTGCTCGCGGTCTCCGAAAAATTTGAGTTTTTCGGCTCCTAAAACCCCATTGACCATGGATCCGATGCAAACAGTACCCACAGGTTTTTCAAGGCTTCCTCCACCGGGTCCAGCAATTCCAGAGATGGAAATGGCAATATCCACTTTGAGTTCATTTGCTAAACCAGAAGCCATCTCCGCTGCAGTTTCAACACTCACAGCACCAAAGTCTTGAAGAGTTTTTTCTTTAACTGATAAAAGATGAGATTTTACTGAATTATCATAGCTCACCACTGAACCATAAAAACATTTACTGCTACCTGACACATTGGTTATCCGGTGAGAACAAAGACCACCAGTACAAGATTCAGCAAAACCAAAGGTCACTTTCTTTTTATTGGCCATCATGACGATGACTTCTTCCAAGGACTCTAATCCAAAATGCCAAATATGGGGCATCACTGCAGAGTTGTGAAAAATATTGAGAACCGCCGTTTTTTTCTCATCAAGCTCTTGCTGATTTTTTGCTTTAATTTTTACTCCAATATCCACACCGAAAAATACCGGCAGAGAGCTCACGTCTCCATACTTGGCCAACTTTTCCCATAGATCTGGATCAACTTCACCAAAAATCTTTTCTTCGGGAACTCTTTTAGTTCTGGCACTGATTGTTTCAATCACGATATTTTGATCAAGCTTTGAGCAGATAAGTTTAAGTAAATGATCCTGGATCATGGATTTAAATTCTCGTGGCACACCTGGAGCTGAAAATATAAAGTGTCCCAAATGTTCGGCAAATAATCCTGGTGCCATTCCGGTGGAATTAGCAAGTGCAACAAAGCCTTCAGGCATATAATGATAACCATGCTCTTTTGGAGGAACTGGTCTTTCAAAACGTAAGTAATTTTCCCGGGCAATATTTTCTGCAGTTTCAGAGAAAGAAATCTTTCTCCCTAAGTAAGACGCAATGGTGGCCTTGGTGAGATCGTCCAAGGTGGGACCTAGACCCCCACTGGTAACAATTAAGTCGCATTTTTCAAATAAAGTCTTTAGACCCAGATGAATATCGGACTCAATATCCTTAACTGTTAGAGTGAGCTGCAGTTCAAGATGATGGTGACGCAGAAATTCGGCCAAGAACTTGGTGTTCAGATCATTGATCTTTCCATCGAGAATTTCAGTAGCAATGATAAGAAGTCCTACTTTCATAAGACATATAGTGTATGAAAAACTTTGATTTTTCATGTTGCATGATGTAAATCACTTCCATAATGCCTAAGAAGTATCAATTTGAGCTCCCCTTCGACGTGGATCTCGCCCATTATGTTAAATTACAATTTCCTGAAATAAGGGAATTTCGAACTCTCTCTAAGAGTTTAGACGCCCGTGGTGCTCCCCGGGGTAAAAAGCCAAATTATCATTATATTCTCGAGGCCCTTACAACTCCAGAAGACGTCTATGCAGAACCCGAAAAATTTCCGCAACTAAAACAACTTTCAGAGAAACCCATCATCATAGGTGCTGGTCCTGGTGGACTTTTCTGTGCAGTTCGATTGGCCGAATATGGAATTCCAAGTATTATTATTGAGCGAGGGGATGAAGCAGGCAAGCGCATGCTCCATATTGCAAAATTTTGGCGCTACGGAGAGCTGGATCCAGAGACAAATGTTTGTTATGGAGAAGGTGGAGCGGGTCTCTTTTCAGACGGAAAACTCATCACCCGAATCAAGTCAGATCTTGTGGGATACGTGATGAAAAAATTTGTGGATTTTGGGGCACCTCCAGAAACAGCATATGAATCAAATCCTCACTTAGGCTCTAATAAAATTCGCACCATTATTACCCAGATCTCTAATTGGCTTAAAGCTCGTGGATGCGATATCCGCTACAATGTCAGAGTCGAAGAAATCCTCACAGAAGGTGATAAAGTCACAGGGGTTAAACTTTCAAATGGCGAAACTCTTTTATCAAAGCATATTGTCTTAGCGGCCGGGCATTCTGCCCAAGATCTCTATAAGCATCTGGCAGATATTAAAGTCGCCATGAAGGCCAAAGATTTTGCAGTGGGTGTGAGAGTGGAGCATTCTAGGCGCTATATTGATTCTATTCAGCATGGAAAATTTAGAGAAGCTCCAGAAATGGGCTCTGCTCGCTATCGGTTGAGCTGGCATGATAAATGGACCGATCACGGTGTTTATAGTTTCTGCATGTGTCCGGGCGGATATGTTCTTTCTTCAGGAACTGAGAAAGATGGAATTGTAGTTAATGGAATGAGTAACTATGCCCGCAATTCACCATGGTCAAATTCAGCCTTGGTAGTATCAGTGAAAGCAGATAAAGATATTGTTGATCAAGATTTGATGGCAGGACTCAGATTTCAGCATGAGATTGAGCAGAAAGCTTACGCACTTTCTAAAAAATACGCCACAGGCCGTGAATTGCCCGCCATGACCGTAAAAGAATTC
>CAMDDI010000187.1 GCA_945890905.1 Bacteriovorax stolpii | reverse complement strand
TATCTAAAACCCTGCAAGAAGATCTTGTCATCATACCCGTTTATAATCGTTCTGACCTCGTAGATGCTACGTTAGGGACAGTTGAGCACAATCTTCTTCTGGGTGCATCTCTAGTTATACTGATTCTTTTTCTACTGATTGGTAACGTTCGTGCAGCTATCATTACTGCGATAACGATTCCCCTTGCTCTACTAAGTACGTTTCTCATCATGAAGCCACTTGGTCTTTCAGGAAACCTAATGAGCCTTGGGGCACTGGACTTTGGGATTATCGTAGATGGTACTGTTATCATTATTGATAACTGCATCCGCTTTATACAAATGCAAACTCAGAAGTTCGGTCGGAAGCTTACTCGGCAAGAAATTCAAAAGTCTGTAATCGATGCTTGTATCGAAGTAAGAACGGCTGCCGGATTTGGTGAATTAATTGTGGTGATTGTATTCATTCCTTTATTCGGACTTGTTGGAGTCGAAGGAAAAATGTTCAGACCAATGGCGATGACCTTTTCCATTGCGGTCTTTAGCGCTCTGATCCTTTCTTTCACAGTGGCCCCTGCACTTGCGGGACTAATTTTAAGTGGTAGCGCCAAGGAGAAAGAACCGTTCTTAATGAAGATCGTTCATAACATGTATTTACCCTGCCTAAAGTTTGCTCTTCATCACAAGAAAAGTGTTCTTTCAGTTTCAGTAGGCTTTATGTTAGCTGCGGGCTTTCTTTTTAGCCGTCTGGGCTCAGAGTTTCTGCCTCAGTTAGCAGAAGGAACATTCGCATTTCATATGATTAGACCTGTGAACACTGGGCTCGATCAATCACTAGAGATGCAGAAGAAAGCAGAACTTGTATTGAAAGAGTTCCCTGAAGTCGACCACGTATTTTCCCGTATTGGAACGAGTGAAGTCGCGACTGACCCTATGGGCGTGAACGTTTCAGATACTTATATAATTTTAAAAAATCGCGATAATTGGAAAGCGAGAAATAATGGCGACAAACATCTCTTTGAAAGTCTTGCACAGGAAATGGTTCAGAAATTGAACGACGAAGTACCGGGGCAAACATATCTTGCTTCTCAGCCTATCCAAATGCGATTTAATGAGCTTTTGGAAGGAACACGCGCTGATGTTTCTGTTAAAGTGTTTGGTCCCAATCTTCAGAACAATATGGATCTTGCAAAAAAAATTCAAGCCGTTGCTTCTAAAGTTCCTGGTGCTGGTGACGTAGAACTTGATCTGGCGGGACTTTCTCCGGTTCTTAGAGTTATTCCAAAAACAGATGTGATGCTTCAGTATGGAGTGACAACTACAGATGTATTAGAGTCCGTTTCAATTGCTTTAGGTGGAGAAGAAGCTGGGACCTTTTACGAAAATGAAAAGAGATTTCCTATCCTTGTAAGATTACCAGAAGATCAAAGATCAAATCTTGAACTGATTAACTCCCTACCGGTTGGTACTGGAGTGACGCAAACGACGCCTTTAAGTACTCTGGCCGATGTGGATTTTACTGAAACTTTTGGGTCCATCACCAGAGAAAATTCTAATCGTAGATCGGCAGTCCTCATCAATCTTAGAGGAAGAGATACTGAAAGTTTTGTTCACGAAGCTCAAGCAGAAGTGGAGAAAAAAATTAAAGTTCCTTCGGATCATTTCGTCGAATGGGGTGGTAATTTTAAAAATCTTCAAGAGGCTAAGTCACGCTTGATGATTCTTGCTCCACTTGCATTTGCTATTGTTCTCTTTATGGTCTTCAGTGCTTTTGGAAGTTTAGGGGAGACCTTACTTATTTTCTCATGTGTTCCTCTTGCTCTCGTGGGCGGTGTCTTTGGACTTCTTGTTGCCGGGCTTCCGTTCAGTATTTCTGCAGGAGTTGGGTTTATCGCACTTAGCGGAATCGCAGTCTTGAACGGAGTAGTTTTGGTAAATTATTTCAACCAGCTCAAGAGTGAGGGAGTTCAAGGTGAGGAAATTGTTATCCAAGGATGTCTCATCAGACTCAGACCGGTTCTCATGACTGCACTCGTGGCGGTCTTTGGATTTATTCCTATGACAATTTCTCAAGGTGTCGGAGCCGAAGTCCAAAGACCTCTAGCTACCGTCGTTGTCGGAGGAATTATTTTTTCGACAACTCTGACACTTGTAGTACTTCCGGTGCTCTTCAATATGTTTGAGAAGAGAATGAGCGGAAAGGTTGCCCACTAGGTTTACTGTTATTTGTAATTAATTTTTCAAAGAGCATCACTTACTTAAACAGTGATGCTCTTTTGGGATGAAAGAGAAAATGGGAGTACTTATATGAGCGATTGCTGTGATCACGGTGACTCCAACGAGAAACCGAAACCAAATATAACCAAAACCGATCTGACAGGAAGTATTCTGACGAAATATAAAGTTTCGGGTATGGACTGTGCTGATGAAGTGGCTGCCGTTCAGCAAGCTCTGAATATACCAGGGGTCAAAAACGTTGATGCGAATCTCATGACGGAAACTGTAACTGTTGCCCATGATAAAGAAGTGACTCCAGAAAAGGTCCGGACATTGATTGAAAAATCGGGTCTGAGGATTGTAACTGAAAGTCCTGTTAGCTTCTTCAAAGAACACACTAATAGAATAGTCTTGATTGGTATGTCAGGAGTGTTGCTGGGAATTGGTCTGATTCTTGAGTGGTTTAAAGTTGATGGAAGCTTTATTACTCTGGGTCTTTTTGTTGTTTCAATCCTACTCTCTGGCACAATTATTTTCCCTAAAGCGTGGAGATCGATTCGGAAATTTCATCTCGATATGAACGTACTCATGACAGTGGCAGTTTTGGGAGCAATGTTCATTAAAGAATATTCCGAAGCTGCCAGTGTCGTTTTTCTATTCTCTTTGGCAGAGCTTCTTGAAGCCTTGAGTGTTGCCCGAGCAAGAAAGGCTATTAGAGAGGTACTAAAGGTTGCCCCTAAAGAGGCCATGCTTTTAGGAGCCGATGGCAAAACTAAAAGTGTCCCTGTCACTGATCTCAAAATAGGCGACACGGTTATCATAAGGCCCGGAGATAGTATCGCGGTTGATGGGCTTATCGTAGATGGGGCTTCTTCGGTCAATGAAGCATCCTTAACGGGTGAGTCTCGCGCGGTTGATAAGAAAACGGGTGATAGGGTTTTAGCGGGAACAATCAACGAATCAAATGCATTAAGAGTAAAAGTTGAAAAAGGATTTCAGGACACCAAGATTTCTCAGATTATTACAATGATTGAAGAAGCTCAGAAGGAAAAGGCTCCCTCTCAAAGATTCGTTGATAAATTTGCATCGATCTATACTCCGGCTGTACTAGGACTAGCCTTACTGGTTGCTGTTGTACCACCAATGTTTTTTGAAGGTGTCTGGTTAGAGTGGATTTATAAATCCCTCGTCCTTCTAGTGATTGGCTGCCCATGTGCACTGGTGATCGCCACACCTGTTTCAGTCGTTTCAGGTCTCACTTCTTTGGCCCGCAGAGGAATTCTCGTTAAAGGTGGAGTTCATCTCGAAACCTTGGGCAAACTCAAAGCAATCGCACTGGATAAAACCGGAACGATTACAAACGGAAAACCGGAAGTGAAGGAACTTCAGCTTTTTTCAAATGTTTCTGCAGAAAAAGTTATTGAGATAGCTGCCTCGCTTGAAAGTATGTCATCACATCCATTGGCCTTAGCTGTCTTAAAACACGCAGAAGGGAAAAAGATCGGCTTTAAGCATCCAGACGACTTTAAAATTATTCCCGGTAAGGGAGCCGAAGGCACTATCGACGGTCATTGGTATTTTGTAGGGAATCATAATCTTGGTCATGAACTTGGAGTTTGTGGGCCTGAAATTGAACGTTATTTAGATTCGGTCGAAAATATGTCAATGTCTGTAATTGTAGTTGGGCATATGCCTCACGCCGATTGTCAGGGAGAGATACTTGGAATTTTTGCTTTGGGAGATTCTATACGAACAGGTATCGGAGACACGATTAAAGACTTTCACGAAGCTGGAGTAGAATTCGTTGCAATGCTTAGTGGTGATAACCAGAAGACTGTAACCGCTGTCGCCAAGAAGGTGGGTATTGATTATGCCAAGGGAGGGCTTCTTCCGGATGATAAGGTTCGGGAAATTAAAGAGATGGTTCAGAAGCACCGTTTTGTAGGAATGGTGGGGGATGGAGTTAACGATGCTCCAGCGCTTGCACACGCTTCCATTGGTTTTGCTATGGGCGTAGTTGGAAGTGATACCGCCATTGAAACCGCAGATGTTGCCCTGATGAAAGATGACCTTTCCATGCTTCCTAAGGCGATTAGACATGGAAAACAAGTAGTGAACATTATTCGTTTCAATATTGCTTTTGCGATAGCAATTAAGGCCGTGTTTTTTGTCCTTACTTTTCTAGGAATGACAAATCTATGGATGGCTGTAGCCGCAGATATGGGGGCTTCGCTCTTAGTTACTTTCAATGCACTTAGATTGCTTAAGATAAAAAAGGCTTAGTTTATGTTTTTAAAAATTCTTGCAGTTTTTTTCATTGTCTTCTCAACGTCAATAAAAGCGGCGAGCAAAGAACTTGTTATTGGATGCACAACAAAATGTGATATGTTTTTTCGTCTAGCTTTCAAACGTGTGACACCAGTAGGCCTGAAGATTCGGCTGATAGATCTATCGGAATATGGCGAGACCGATTTTTCAAAGCTGGATGGAATTATTATTCCAGGAGGGGCAGATATTGATCCACGATATTATGTGGGTCAGGTTGAACCCGAGCTTGCGGATCATATTAGAAGCCTTGATCATCTTGTTAAATACAGCTCAGAAGGTCGTCGGCGTGATCCATTCGAGTTTGAGTTTCTCAAAAGATATTTTAATGATCCATCTACAAAGAATCTTCCAGTTTTGGGCATCTGTCGTGGAATGCAGGTTTTAGGTGTTTCTCAGGGAGTTCCTTTATACATAGATATAAAAACAGAGTTAGGAATTCGTAACCGTAGATTTCTATTTGATCGTATAAATCTTCAACCGGAGGCTTCACTTATTAATGACTTATTTGAAATCACGAGTTTTAAAGCTTTTAAGCGCCATCACCAAGGCCTCCGGGTTAACTATTTCAATGACCACGCAGATCGCTGGCCTCATCTTAAAATAACTTCTTTTTCTAATCAGGGTTTAATTGCAGAGTCTCTTGAGTTTATGAATAGACCAGTTCTGGGCGTGCAGTTTCATCCGGAAAATGACTTCGGTTTCGAGAGAAAAATAATATTCAACTGGTTAATTCGCGAGGCTTTGAAAAGAGATAATGAAATTATCGCAACAATTTCAATGTAGACTAGGTTGTGCTCTGCCTAATGAGTACGGGATCTATTCGCGAGTATCAAATGGATACAAATGGATTATTGAAACAATCTAAAATAATTCTATGAGGGCTCGCATCATTTGTGGGTTCTCTCTTTTGCGCTTTGCACTCATCACCTTAAAATCTGAGATTTAACTTTCTTATCTAAAACCGTAGTTATAAGCTTCAGTAATAGGACATATAAGTTCAACTAAAGGATTAAGATGAATCGCTTGATGATTGTAACGTGCATATCTCTGTTCTCTTTCTCTACATGGGCCTGGGGACCTGCTGGGCAAACAATCACCGTAGCACTTTCAGAAAAGTATCTATCCTCAGAAGCAAAAATCAAAATCTCTAAGATTCTTAAAGGTCAAACTCTCGCCAGTGTTGCTACGTGGGCAGATCAGGCCAAAAATGGCCCAGAATGGTCTCGCACGGCTTCCTGGCACTATATTGATAGAGAAGGTTTAGATTCGAAGAATGATCAAATTAACGAGCCTGCGGATGTCAGAGACGCTATTGCTTTTTGCCAACAGAAGCTAGAATCTGGAATTTCTGAAAACGAGAAGCTTGTTTGGTTGAAATTCCTAGTTCATTTTGTAGGCGATCTCCACCAGCCAATGCATGTTGGGAATCCAGAGGACCGTGGTGGTAATCTGACGAAAGTCTCCTATAAAGGTAAGACTGTTAACCTTCACGCTCTTTGGGATAGTTCTTTCATTCAAGAACAGAAGCTTGATGTTAATTCTTACGTCGAAAAACTTGTCAGACAGTCACGTCCTAGAAAAGCACTTCTTGAAACATTTAGTGCTGACACTGTCATTGCAGAAAATTTAGACATGAGAAAGTTCCTCTATTCTTTTCAAGGAGGAAACATTGATGCCAAGTATTCAAGCAGAGCTCTTGAAGTCACTGATGAACGTCTTTGGACTGGTGGTATTCGTTTAGCCTCATTACTTAATGAGATATTTAAATAAGAATGAAAGATAAGATGTATTGGATTTTTATTTTGGCTGTTCTGCTCGCTGCCTTTGGAAGTTATCAAGCCGAAATATTTCATTTTAAAGAAATTAAAAAACAAAGCTCTCCTTGAGTGGGATATGGCCGACAGTTTCCTGACGGCCATATTTTAAAAAAGTTTGCCAAATTCCTTATCTACAATCTCTTTCCCACGGCCAGCAAATCCCTGAGTCGTCTTCGTCGTCATCACTACCTTCCTCAGTGTCCGGTATTGGTGATGGAGCTGGCGCCGGAGTTGGTGTTGGATTCGGAGAGGTTTCAGTTCTAGG
>CAMDDI010000186.1 GCA_945890905.1 Bacteriovorax stolpii | reverse complement strand
GGCATGAACATGAGTATCTCTCACCACATTTTCTTCTGTCCGCGAACTGGACATCACCGCTTCAGTGAGACTATCAGGAATTATTAAAGGTGATTTTTGACCTCTATGACTGCAAGAGAAGATAAAAAGAAACATGAGAAAAAAGATGTTATTCATAGGGCATTAGCATAACTGCCAATCTTCTTTTTGCGAGGCTATCCGCAGCAAGACTTGGGTTGAGGTGTCTCCCCAAAGTCCACTTTTCTGAGTCTCAGTGAGTTACCAATTACAGATACCGAGCTCAAACTCATGGCCAAACTTGCAAGCATAGGACTCATGAGCATTCCAAAGAAGGGATAAAGCACTCCCGCTGCAATAGGCACCCCAATAATATTGTATCCAAATGCGAGTATGAGATTTTGACGAATATTGGACATGGTTTTTTGACTTAGTTTATGGGCCCGCACAATTCCATTTAAATCTCCACTCACTATGGCGATGCCAGCACTTTCAATGGCCACATCTGTTCCTGTTCCCATGGCTATCCCAACGTTGGCCTGGGCCAGTGCAGGAGCATCATTAATGCCATCACCGGCCATGGCCACAATTTTACCTTTGAGCTGGAGTTTTTTAATAAATTCATGTTTATCAGTGGGAAGAACTTCCGCTTCTACTTTATCAATGCCTAAACTCTGCCCCACAAGTTCAGCTGTCTTGCGACTATCTCCAGTAAGCATGATCACTTCAATTTTTTGAGAATGAAAATATTCGATAGCAGCTTTTGCACTTTCTTTTATAGGATCTTTAACACCCATAACTGCAGCGGGTTTTCCATTAATTGAAATAAGGAGTGTACCGAAACCTTCTTTTTGAAGTTCGTGAGATATTCCTACAAGCTCTTTTAAAACAACTGAATGCTTTTCTAAGTAATCAGCGATGCCCACCACAATTTTTTTCCCGTCCACTTCTCCTTCTACTCCCATGCCAGTGACTGATTTAAAGTTTTTAACCTCTTTTAAATTTAATTTTCTCTCAAAAGCGGTCCTAACAACAGCCTCCGCCAAGGGATGCTCACTTAATTTCTCAAGGGAGGCCACTAAAGTCAGAACCTCTTCTTCAGTAAAATCATCGATTAATTTGATCTTGGAAAGCTTAGGCTTGCCCATGGTTAGGGTTCCAGTTTTATCCATAACAATTGTCGTAATCTTTTCTAATCCCTCGAGAGCTTCGGCATTCTTAATCAGAATCCCCATGGAAGCTCCTCTGCCTGTTCCCACCATAATCGCCATAGGTGTCGCCAGCCCTAGAGCACAAGGACACGCTATGATCAAAACCGCCACAGCATTAACCAGAGCATGTGTGAGTTTTGGATCTGGTCCAACCAGATACCAAACAACCGCAGTCACTACTGAAACTAAAACCACCGCAGGCACAAAGTAAGCTGAAACTTTATCGACTAAATTTTGAATCGGAGCCCTACTTCTCTGGGCCTGAGAAACAAGCTTAATCATTTGGGCCAATAAAGTATCTGATCCCACTCGTGTCGCTTTCATGATCAATGACCCGCGGCCATTAATGGTTGCTCCCAAAACTTTGAGACCGACAGTTTTTGAAACTCCTCCTGGCTCACCAGTAATCATGGATTCATCCACCAAACTTATTCCTTCAGTAACCACACCATCCACAGGAATTTTTTCTCCGGGTCTTACTCGAAGCAAATCTCCCACTTGAATTTCTTCAACCGCAATGTCTCTCTCTTCCCCATTGCTCAATATTTTTCTAGCTGTCTTAGGCGATAAACCCAAAAGTGCGCGAATGGCATCCCCTGTTTGATTGCGAGCACGCAATTCAAGCACCTGACCCAGCAAAACTAAAGTGGTAATCACCGCCGCAGCTTCAAAATAAAGTGGAGGCAGTCCTTGATGAGTTAAAAGTGCAGCTGGAAAAATATTTGGAAAAAAAGTACCCATCAAACTAAAAACAAAAGACACCCCAGTGCCTAAGGCAATGAGTGTGAACATATTAAAGTTTCTGCCTTTCAGAGAGGCCCACCCTCTTTGATAAAAAGGCAATCCTGCCCATAACACCACAGGAGAAGCCAAAACCAATTGAACAATGGCATTCATCTGACCGTGAATCATTTCAGTCATAGCGATGATCAAAAGTGGAATTGAAAATACAGCACTCCACTTCAGACGTCGGGTAAAGTCGATGAGTTCTGGATTGGCCGTCTCTTCAAGAGAAATTTCTTCAGGCTCTAAGGCCATGCCACATTTAGGGCAATGACCTGGACCAACCTGACGGATCTCTGGATGCATGGGACAGGTATGCATGGTCTCTAGATCTTTTTTAGTAACCACAATAGGAGCTGAGTCCTTGTTTAAATACATCAATGGATTTGAATCAAATTTAACTTTGCATTTGGGATTGCAGAAATAGTAACTGTGATTTTGATAAACACTGCTGCCACCTTTAGCGGAGGCAGGATTAACATTCATTAGACAGACGGGATCTATGACTTTTTCATCATTGTTCATGGAAATATTTTAGCATGAGGAGAGAAAAAGAGGAAAGGATGAATAACTTATATGAAATCGAAAACATATTGCTGAATCACTGGTGTAGCCACAGTGTCATCTAGCATAAGATTAAAAATAACCTGACCACTGGTATTCGCAGGAATAGTTACAGTGCACGAAGGATATGTTCCTCCGACGGAAATTGTTCCAGATCCAACAGTCCCTGTTCCAGTATTACTTGTAGCAGTTAAGTTACCACAAGTAATGTCCAAATCAATATCCTGAATCGGAACGTTAAACGTAGTAGGTGCTGCACTATTACTCCCCGCCAAAGGTAATCCTACAGATCCTGTATCTGCGACTGTTGTCGCAAGAAAAATGGGCGCATCATTTACATTACTCACATTCACTGTCACGCGCTCCACGTTTGAATCAATTCCATTCACTCTTACGGTGAAGTCAAAACCAAAAGAACTACCGACAGAATTCAGATGCGCAACAGGTTTATAATTTGCCGTACAAACACCAGTACTAGCATTACAGCTACAAGGCACGACCTGTGGAATTATATTGGTATAATTTGAAAGTGTGCAAGTAGTTGCCCAAATAGTATTTGGATAAGTAATGTCATAAGAAGAAGCAGATGCACTTCCGGTATTTTCAGTGGTTGTAGTTGACTGAGCGGAAACTGATACTGCCCCCGCAGTCGCACCATGCAGGAGAAAAACTTTGGTAGTTGTTGTTCCAACCCCCACTGCAGCTTTGTTAGTGATATCATTTGCTCCTTGTCGCATCAAAAATTCTTTATCATTTGTCCCTTCAGTACAATCTGTAGTTTCATATGAAGTGATGAGAAGATTAATTTGCATGGAGCTATTCACTGGAACTTTGACGTTAGGAGATGTGCCAAGAGGAATACATGGTGATTGAAAAATTGCACCGCGATCCATGGCCGGATTTCCGGCAAGAGAGAGTTTATGAGGGATAATTCCCACCCGATAAGATTGCCCTTTTCCAGTTGGGGCACAGGAAGTCATACCAGAAGCAACGGCGGTACAGCTATAGAAGAATAGATTTTTAAATACGTTCGTATTCATATAACTAGCCGAAGAAAAACTCGGACAATTAGCTTCCGCAACACTGATATAAACTTCTCTCTCACCGTTACCAAGTCTAATATTGGCCCGTCCACAACTCATGACACCACTCATGGCCCCCATCGCATCCTTAGTCCAACTGATCACATTAAAATCCCAGTCTCCATTCTCAAGATTTAAATATTCATCCCCAGTGAAAACCTTTGAAAAACTTTTTCGGGTTTGCCTATGGTATCCGGTGAGTAAAGAGTCTTGGTTGGCAGCATCGATTGCAAAAGTACTTCTCACATTTAGAGATGACATTTCTTTGCCTTTACCGCAAGCGGTAAGCAGAATAAGGGCCATCATCAAGAAGTAAGTTTTTAAGCGCAAGTTATCTCCTGGATGAATTATCGGAGATGCAGAAATTTTCATGAAATTTAAAAGACCGACAGACCGGCTCAAGGTTTTTAAGCAGCGCCTGGGCCACTTGCTGCTCCTCTGAATTTGAAGACTTTAGTAATTGATCTATAACACTCAGTCTTTACTCACTCTATATAAATGATCTAATTATTAGATAGAAACATGCGATTTATAGATGCTTCCAAATCGCAGCACTATTCATATAAGTCACTCTCTCAAAATACTTTAAGGATCTGACGATGAAATCTGCTCTTTTAACTCTTGCCCTACTCTTTATGTGCTCAAATTCATTTGCGGCACTTAATTGCAAAGGCCACGGACTTAAAGGAGATCTCAGAATTCTCTCGGCACGAACTCTCACGATGGCCTATGCTGACGCTCACTCAAACGCCAAGATCTGCACATTCTCTCTTGATACCAAGTACCGCCCCCGCACCATCGCTCCTCAATATGACCGCTACCAAGTGGAGATCAACGCCTCTTCTGGGTGTGATGCTAAGTTTGTATGGGTGAGCAAAGACCTTATGAGCTCAAGAGTGGGCCAAGTGCTGGTTGAGCAGCCTTATGGTGGGGAAATGGAAGCACTTCACTGTTTACTCTAGACCAAACTCATTCTAACGGTTTGAGTTCTAAAATTTCCGTGGGCTTACTCTGGCCCGTGGCCGGATCAAGATACAGAGTGTTTCCCACAGATTTAAATCCAAGCTTATTAAGAATGTTTCTCGAAGCCTCATTGCGAGGCTCAATGAGGGCCACCAAGCGGGTGGGCCCTAAGGCCACTTTGACATAATCTAAAATTCCCCGACAAGCTTCAGTGGCAAAACCCTGTCCCCAAAATTCTTGGGCAAAAGAATAGCCTATTTCAATACCTAAAGTTTCTTCTTGGGTGGCAGGCTTTCTGATGAGTAAATTTCCCACAGGAATTTGAGAATCTTTAAGATAGGCCACCCACATTCCTAAATGAGGATCATTAAGACCCAGCTCAAGATATTTATCCACAGCTGCTCGGGTTTGATCATAAGTGCGAGCGACTCCATCCCCAATAAACTTCATCACCTGAAGATCGGTATGAAGAGAGCGGATAAAATAAAAGTCCTCAGGCTTCAGAGGTCGCAGACTTAAGCGCGGGGTTTGAATAGGACTAGGCATGAGAAATTTTAGCTTAAAGGCCTGTGAAGATCCAATGCATTTCAAAATTAATTCGCTCCGTAGTTAAAGTATTCACCATTGCTCACATAAACTTTTAAATTGTTCGCAGACAACTGAGGATTTTTTAAACGTCTATATTCGATAAGGTGTTTCAGTTTTAAAATCCAGCATGCTCATACTAAATCTAGAGGTTTTGGGGCTGAAGTATTTGTATCAATATTGATTGATTTGAAATCTGTTCTTCAAAGTGATCAAAATGTCTTTCAGGGTTCAATAAGGAAATGTGCTTTCTCTAAAATCAAATTAAAACAATGGCTTAAATCATCCCCATTTGTCTGCGAACAATTAAATGCTTAATACCCGGTCCTAACTTCTTTAATTACTTTATCTTGATTGATGTTATAGGCAGAAGCGGTTGAAGCCGTATTCTTTTTAGCATCAATCACTCCCACGGCACCAAAAATAAATGTCTCTTGAGCAATGGCCGCATTCCCTACGTTAACTGCAGTGAAAGTTGATATCACCGAAGTTCCGATCATTTTTCCGGCAGGAAAAATGCTATGATTCACGGCCGCATAACAACCACTAGGGCCAATCCTTGCACCAGATGCTATAGCGGCGGCTGAGCAAAGAGGACAGTTACCAGTTGATAAATCTGAACCAAAACCCACCGCATATAGACGTGAGTTGACCATTTCACTGGGATCATAGCCCATGTATTTCAAACACACTTGATAGGTGTTGTACTCACTGTAAAAAGATTGCATTGAAACATAGGCAGCACTTAGCTGAAGCTTTGCTTCAACTGTTTTTGATTTCGCCTGGTACTTCTTAAAATTGGGTATAGCAACACTTGAAATTAGGCCCACAATAGCAACAGTGACCATAAGTTCGACGAGGGTAAAGCCATGTTGGTTATTCTTAAAGGCCATTGGAGAATTATACATTAAAAGAGTCACAAAAGAAGTCATTGCGACTTATGCTAATGAAGCTAACTACTTATATTTACTTGCCTGATAGTCATCCATGAGACAACCTTTCCTTGGTTTAAGTAATAAAAAATTTAGATATTTTAATGCTAGTTAACTGCGGTGGGGTTGCCTCTTCTAATATATCCTCAGCTCTAATCTTAAGAACCTTGAATAAATCAGTCAGAATGTTCGCGATGTCTTAAACGTGTAGTCACAGATTCAGCTAATAATGGATTCATCCCACGTGCTCATGGATGGAATCTATGAAGGACATACTTTTCAGACTGAACTTAATCATATTTTTCATAAAAAAATCCCCAACTAAATCTTTCGATATCTAGGCTTCAGTCGCACCCAAAATATCTTCTGCCCGCCAATGAGGGAGATCGGCCTTAAGGCCTGCGAGAAGTTCATCAAACTTTGACTCTGATAAATCGGCCGTCTGCCGCCAATCTGGGGACATGAGTAGGCGGCTGCGAAGAGCGGCACTTAATAAATCAATCCAAGTGGGTGCTGTGAAAGTGAAGTTTAAGGCCAGAGCATTCCCTTGGGCTTGGG
>CAMDDI010000185.1 GCA_945890905.1 Bacteriovorax stolpii | reverse complement strand
TAAAGAGAACTTTTACAGAGGCAATATAGGCTGAGAATGGGGCAAAGTCGGGCAAGTTAATTTTGAATTTGGGCCTTGGTTAAGCGCTCCATTTGGAAGACGCTATCGGTCTTAAACCAATCATTTCCTGCGCCCCGGCCTATAGCTTTGAGTAGATCAGTTTGGATCTTACCATCCTTCATTATAGCTTCATCCACATGAACTAGTTTTACTTCACCCGTAATGAGTGAACCTGATCCTGGTTTAGTGCCGTAGCAAAGCATATCTCGAAAGACGCATTCAAATTGAACCGGAGATTCTTTTAGCCGGGCCGCTTTGACAATTTCAGACTTCACGGGAGTCAGGCCTGCGAAAGAAAATTCATCTTCTCCGTAGGGGAGCTCGGTACTCGCAACATTTACTTTTTGATAATTATTCTCCGTACAAAAATTTAAGACGAATTCTTTTTCGCGCAAAATATTTTTAACCGTATCTTTGAACTCACCAGTTGAAGTGCGAATTAGCGGACAGAAAGCTATGATCATAGGCTGAGCAGAGATGGCCGTAAAAAATGAAAAAGGTGCTAGATTATTTGAACCATCAATATTGCGGGTGGAAATAACAGCAATGGGACGGGGAAGTATAGATCCAATAAGAAATTTATAATTTTCTGCAAATGCCCCGTCAGTTTTAAAAGTTTTCATTGGTCTAGCATAATAAAAAAAAGGCCCGAAGGCCCTTATGAAAACACTTAATTTTTAGAAATCTAAGGAAAGTTTACCCGTAAGACTCTTCACGGTATTTATCTGAGTTCCTTCAAAGCCTAGTTTGAAAAAGAAAAACTGTAGATTACCGCCGATTGTGAGATAGGCACCGTTTTTATCTACTGTTTCATTTTGAGCTGCTTTGTAGCTAAAGATACCAACATTTCCAGAGTTACTTACGTCAATCTCAGCTTGTGTATGAGCATAACCAACTTTCACGTAAGGAGTGAAGAAAAGAAATGTCTTACTTGCACCGATCCAATAGATTGATGATTTGGTATTAACATTAACCTTAGTGGCACCCGTTACAGTTCCGGCTTGATTCTGAGTAAAGGCTACATCTCCACTGGAGAAATTTATTCCTGCAGCTAGATCCAGAGGTAAGCCAAAGAATCCACCAGCATTCCAACCTGCACCAATGGTTTTATTTTGAACTTTGACATCACTGATTTCTCTTTGAGGAAAATAAGTGGCTTCAAAGAAAAAATCCAGAGGCAAGTGAGCACGACCCATCAATCCACCGTGATAAATATGCTTAAAGTCAGATCCATCTCCGCCAGAAGAATTTACAATTTTGCGTAAATTTGGAGATGCAGTCGCTCCCCCAATCAAACCCACTTCAGCACCCCATAAACCATCAGTCTCAGGAGCAGAAACAGTGGTGTGACTGAAGTTAGCGGCGAATTCATTCCCCACTTTTTCTACATCTTCTTTTGAGAGGTTGTTCAGTGCTGGGATGGCCAGTGCCGAAAATGAGATTAAAGCGAGTAAACAAGCGAGGGCCATCTTCATGAGTTGTCCTTTAATAAATAAGAACTTCTATTTTCGCTTATTTATCACAAGATAAAAGATGGAAAAATGTGTATCTCTCTTACCTGACCATCCAGCTCTTCCAATACTCTTTGTTTTCGTATTTATTGAAGGCATCTGTCATTTCGAGTGGGTTCCTGGCATCAATCATCACTGCAAACTCATCAGTAAATTCATTTTCATTGGCCTTTAGAAAAGCTTTGGGATGAGGTCCGTGATTGATTCCTTGAGGATGATAAGTAATGGCCCCAGCATCGATATTATCCCGAGAGAAGAAATTCCCCTGATGGTAGAAGAGAACTTCGTCGTAATCAATATTGGAGTGAAAGAAGGGAACTTTAAGTACTTGCTCTTTTGTATGTTCAAGAGGCCTGGCCACAAAAGAGCAAATCACAAAGTTCTGACTCACAAATGTAGTGTGACCTGAAGGAGGTATATGGTAGCGGTGAGAATTAATTGGGCAGTAATCATAAATAGAAAGTTTCCAAGGATACAATGAACCTTTCCAACCAACTGCATCCAGTGGATTGAAAGGATAAGTCACCCGAGTGATTTCTCCACGATGTTTAATATCAATGCAGTACTCTTTGAGATCATGCTCACTGCCTACAGCTGCTTCCGGAACAAATTTCGCTGTTTGATCATAAAGCGCATTAGGCCCCAGAATTCCGCGAGAAGGTTCTTCAAATTCAGAATTAGATTCTATCTTTAAAAATTTGCAGGGCTTTAAGATAAATGTTTTATAAGTCGTGCCTCGTGGAATGATGATGTAGTCCCCTTTCACAAAAGGAATATGTCCATACATTGTTTCCATGCGGCCTTCGCCTTCATGGACAAAAAACATTTCATCGTGATCAGCATTTCTAAAAAAGCTAGTATAGCTCTCTGTTCTAGCACCCAAATAAATTTCCACATCGTGATTATACAGAATCTTCACAAACTTATTTTGGAAAGCAGCTTCATCATAGAGTGGAGGTAAGTTGCGTGGTTTGAGATCTCCAACAATGTGTGTCCAGTCAGTGGGCTTATATTCGTGGTAGAGGTGAGAGACGCGTCCAAAGAAGCCTTTTCGTCCATGCTCTTCTTCATACATGCCTTCAGGAATTTTTACGTGTGCCTGTTTTGTGTAAACTCCACTGGCCTTAAAATTCTCTGCCATAATTTATCCTTATGCTTTGTTAGGTTTTCCAACAGTATTTTTCAAAGTTCCAATTCGCTCAATTGAGAGCTCAAGCTTATCCCCGGGCTTAATCCATCGATCAAGCTCAAGTCCACATCCTGTGCCTACAGTCCCTGAGCCAATAAAATCTGTGGCCCGGATCCACTCTTCCATTCCCATGTGCTCGATCATTTCACCCCATGAGTAGTGAGAGTCTCCAGATTGTCCCCTTGACCATTCTTCTCCGTTTACAGAAGCAGTCATGGTGAGATTTGGTTCTACATAATTAAATTCATCAAAGGTCACAATCACTGGGCCCATCACCGAACACCAGTCTTTACCTTTAGCTGGTCCCAGACGAATTGACATTTCTTTACGTTGAATATCACGGGCCGAAATATCATTGAGGATGGTAAATCCAAAAATATGCTTCTTAATATCATTAGCTTTTACATTTTTTCCATCCCGCCCGATGACAACACCGAGTTCAAGTTCGTAATCAATTTGTTCTGAATAAAATGGCCAAGGAATCACATCATCTTGTCCAATAAATCCTAGATTTCCCCCTTTATAGTAGGCCGGGATTTCAAACCACGCAGGAGGAATTGGCTCGCTTCTTTTTTCAAAACCAGTCTTCACATGCTTTTCATGAGCAAAAAAATCCCGGTACATCCCGATATCATCCAATGGAGCATCTAAGCGCAACCCTAATGAATTTAATGCCACAGAGAGCTCTGCTTCCTGCTTAGTTTTTAGAATTCCCGCTTTTGCTAAAATTTTATAGAGATCTAGGGTTTCTTGTAATTTTGCAATGGCATTGTCTTGATGTAATTTTAAAAACAAAGAAAGCGAAGCTGGCGAAAAAAGATCAGCTCGTTTCTCGGGATCATAAAAACCGGATTTCTCATATTCTGCACGCCATACCAAATTGACATCAATGAGAGTTTTATCATCGATAAAAATTCCTAATCGCTTTTGCATGCCTAAAGGTGATGGACGCTTAAAGGTACAGATTTTCATGGAGAGGCTCCAAATTTTTTACGGTAGCGTGGAAGAACATCATCCATCGCTTGATAAAAGTGATTCATTTCTTCTTTCGTACCGATTGATATACGGACATGATCTGGCATCAAATTGGCGCGCAGAGGACGAATAATCACTCCATGTGCTAAGAGGTGATCATACAAGAAGAGGCTTGCCTCTTCGGATCCGGTTTTGAGGGTGATAAAATTGGTGACTGATGGGATCGGATGAAAACCATGAATTGTGAGGTATTCAAAGAGTTCCTCATAATTTTCTTTATTGTTCTCAAGGGTTCTGAGTAAGTGTGGATAATCTTTAAGAGCACCATAGGCACCTTTCTGTGCAATGGTTCCAGGCTCAAATGGTAACTTCACTTTATGCAGATTTCCGATGAGATATTCATGACCAAAACCATAGCCGCAACGAATTCCTGAAATGCCGTAAGCTTTCGAGAAGGTTCGGAGAGTGATGACATTGTCATAGCGGTAGTTCATCGAATCTGGGTAATCCCACTGGCCTTGAGCAAATTCAAAATAGGCTTCATCTAAGATCACAATTGTGTGATCAGGTACGTGCTTCATTAAATAATCAAATTCTTCCTTGGTGAGATAAGTGCCCGTAGGATTATCTGGATTTGCGATATATACAATTTTGGTATTATGGGTGATCTTCTTAGCCATCTCTACCACATCGTATTTATAATCGGGCCTGCGAGGTACCTGAATAAGTTTTGCCCCTACTGATTTGGCCAGGATCAAAAAACCAATAAATGTATTTTCTGAAGTGACCACCTCTTCATTGGGCTGAAGAAAGGCACGAACGATATAACCCATAATTCCTTCAGATCCATTTCCTAAAATAATATTCTGAGGTTTTAAGTGATAAAGATCGCAAAGAGAATTTTTGAGATCATGAGCGAACATATCTGGATAGCGATGAACATCCCAAAGAGCATTAGTCATTTCTCGGATTGCAAAAGGAGATGGCCCTAGTGGATTTTCATTACTCGCCAGTTTTGTAATCTTTAAGAGTCCTCTCTCGCGGGCCAGTTCTTCAATTGGCTTACCTGCTTGATAGACTTCTAACTTTTCGATGTAATCAGGGACAAGTTTCTTTTCCATGGGATAAAAGTACCATTTCCTCAGCTAAACCTCAAAACCAATGACGTCTTGATGCGAGTGGCCACTACCTTTATACAGCTTAAGTCTAGAATTGCGATCACCGCCATGAGATTCTTCACCAATGAAGAAGCCCCTGACATCGGTTTTAGATATTGATGAGAAAGTTTGGAATAAACTGCTACCTGATCATAACCCATTTCTTAAGCGAGAATTCTTTTTGGCCCTTGAAGAGAGTGGCTCTATTGGTAAAGAAGCGGGATGGATCCCCTTATTTTTCTTAAGTGATGACCAAAAAAGTTTAATTTATGGATTTATCAAAAGTCATAGTTACGGAGAGTATATTTTTGATTGGGAATGGGCCCGTGCCTATCAGCAAAATGGACTGCAGTATTATCCAAAAATCAGTTCAATGCTGCCATTTACTCCTGTCAACACAACACCTTTCATTATGTCCATCTTCGATCCAGAAGCTGCTAAGAGTTTACTCAATGAATTCGAATTAATCTATGAATCTAATAATCTCTCTTCAGTACATTTTCTTTTTATCAAACCAGATTTAAAAGAATTTTTTAAAGAACAAGGATATTTCATCCGCGAAAGTATGCAGTATCATTTTTTTAATCAAGATTTTATGAGTTTTGATGATTACCTTAATACTTTAAAAACGAAGAAGGCAAAAAATGTTAGACTTGAGAGATCACATTCAGAATTAATTATTCAGAAAATTACAGGTAAAAACTTAAATTCCATTCACGCCAAACAACTGTATGAGTTTTATCTATCGACTATTGATCATAAGCAGGGGATTGATTACTTAAAAGAAGAGTTTTTTATCAAGATCTTCGAAACCATGAAGGATAATGTTTTGTACGTTGAGGCCCGCAAAGATAATAGGCCAGTTGCCGGTTCACTTTTTTTCTATGATCAAATAAAACTTTATGGCCGCTATTGGGGTTCCAACTTGATGATTGAGAATCTTCATTTTGAACTATGCTATTATCAAGGGATTGATTTTTGTATTGAACGCGGTTTGAAAGTTTTTGAAGCTGGGGCACAGGGTGAGCATAAAATTGCCAGAGGATTTCGTCCTACAAGAATTTATAGTGCACATAAAATTAAGAATGCGAATTTCTCTCAGGCGATCGGTCGATATATAGAAGAAGAAAAAACAATTCTTGCCGCCGATATAGAGCAACTATCATCTCAGCTACCATTCAGAAATATTTAAATAGCATTTGTTAAGTATGAGTTAAGGTATCTTACAGTTTCAGTTAAGCCGAAAATGCATCTTTCTTATTTGTTTTTTAAGGCTATAAGTGCCTCATCAAAAACACTTCTTAAGGAGAAGCCAAATGAAATTCTTTATTGCCACTCTTGTTCTTGCATCATTTAATCTGTTTGCAGCTGAGTTAGAGGTTTTCGAAATCAATGCTAACAGAACTTCTGGAAAACATTCTATTTCATCTACTTATGGTCACAATGAAGAGTTGGGTCGGGCCTGGGTCGAAATCGAAGTGGCCAGTGGTTTTACAGACTCAGATTCTGATTCATACCGTACAAAAGTTTCAGGCCTCTCTCTTCAAGGCGATTCAATTGTTTTGGATGTTGAAGGTAAACAAGTAGAATGCGCTCATTTGGTAAAACGTGGCATCTTTGGTTATAAATTCCCTAAGGCCACAGGACTTTGTCAGTTTGTGGTGAAATCAAAAACAGTAACTGAGGATAATGGGTTCGAAGTGGTGATGAAAAAGTTTTATGTCGTAGTTTTAAAAACAAATTAGTTTTAAGTTAAGGTACTCCTATTTTTTAGGAGTACCTTTCTTCTTCTATCCATAATTGATTTCGGTATCA
>CAMDDI010000184.1 GCA_945890905.1 Bacteriovorax stolpii | reverse complement strand
CATGTGCACGTGAGCATCAATGGCCCCAGGAAACACATAGTGTCCTTTGGCATCGATTACTCGTGTATCTGTTTTAGGCTTGTCTAAATTCTGACCGATATTTTTGATGGTTCCATCCTCAACGTAAACGTCCGCGAAAAAGCGGTCCGTAGCCGTGATAATTTCACCATTTTTAATTAATATGCTGCTCATTTAAGACATCCAGTTTCTAGTTTGTGGTTCAATGAACTTAGTTGTGATCTTTCTATCTTGAGTCCAGAAATCAATTCCTTGATCCCCAGTTAAGTCACCATTTCCAAATTTTGAATCATTCCATCCGCCAAAACCAAATGGCTCACGGGGAACTGGAACCCCTACGTTTACACCGTTCATTCCTGCATTAGCGTTTCTGAAAAGGTACTGAGCATGCGCTCCGTTAGTTGTGAAAATAGAAGCAGCATTTCCGTAAGGATTTTTATTTTCTACTTTTACAGCTTCTTCTAAAGTTTTTACACGAACAATAGAGAGAACAGGTCCAAAGATTTCTTCGCATGCAGCGGGATGATCAGCACTCACGTGATCAATAAGTGTTGGCCCAATCCAGTAGCCACCTTCAAGATTTGTCATATCAGCATTAACCGGCTTCATATTTCGGCCATCAACAAGAACCTTTGCTCCCATTTTTTCAGCTTCATTGATGTATTTATTAATACGCTCAACGCTTTGCTTATTAATGATTGTTCCTTGTTTCTCACCTAGCTTGATTGATTTAGCGTAAGCCACCATGCCATCAATATGTTTTTCTACGTCGCCAACTGCTAGCATTACGGAAGCGGCCATACAGCGCTGACCAGAACAACCCATAGCCGAATCTACAATTTGAGCAGGTGCTGTTTCAATATTTGCGTCAGGCATAACGATCAAATGATTTTTAGCTCCACCAAGCGAGAGAACTCTTTTTCCCGCCATGGCCGATCTGCCGTAAACAAGTTTAGCAACTTTAGTTGAACCGACAAACGAGAGGGCCTTGATATCTGGGTGATCGCAAAGTGCATTCACTACATCAGCACCGCCGTGTACAATATTAAGAACGCCATCTGGTAATCCAGCTTCCTTCATAAGGGCCGCAAGTTTCATCGAACCCAAAGGCACTTGCTCCGAAGGCTTAAGCACCATGGTATTTCCTACCGTGATAGCAATAGGAATAGTCCACATAGGAACCATGATAGGAAAGTTAAAGGGTGCGATTGAAGCCACTACACCCAAAGGCTCTTTAATAACTTGGCAGTAAATGCCGTTACTTACTTCCTGCATAGGGCCTGAGATTTTATTTGGGATTGAACAACCGAATTCTAAAACCTCAATCGCCTTTGCAACATCTCCTTGAGCTTCTGCAAGAGTTTTACCGTTCTCCAAAGAGACCAGTTGTTTGAGTTCATCAAAATCTCTTTCCATCAATGCTTTAAGACGGAACATCACTTGTACGCGCTCTTTAATGTTGGTATTGCTCCAAACCTTAAAAGCTTCTTTGGCTGATTTAGTAGCTGCATCCACATCTGCCGAAGTCCCCATAGGAACATGGCCAATGACCTCGCCGGTGTAGGGCGTATGAAGTTCGATAAAGTTCGTAGCTAGCGAATCAACCTCTTTGTTTCCAATCCAGTTTTTTAATTTGCCAAAATCCTTACGGATCTTGATGTTGTTTAATCCCATACCAACTCCTTGAGCGCATTACTCTGAAAAATAAACTTACTTAATGTGTAATAGAGAACTCCACCGATAAAACTTCCTACGAACCATCCGTACTGGTAGATCCACATTTGAGTTTGAGTCGTAAGAGCGAAAATTGTCATACAAACAGGAACCAAGAAAGCAATCATGCCGGCCCAATTGATATTGGGATAGATTCCGCCAACTTTATAAATATCTATGAGGTTAATGTTTTGATTTTTTATTTTGAAATAATCAATGATCATAATCCCAGCAATTGGACCAAGGAGATTTGAGTAACTTACGAGCCAGTTACTATACATCGCCTCAACACTCACATCAGATTGAACGATCCCAACCTTACGAAGTAGTTCCCAACTCATAAGAATAATACCAATGACACCAGTGAGATAAACACCACGGTTGAAATTAATAATTTTAGGAAAAGCATTTTGAAAATCGTTTGAAGGAGAAAGAATATTTGCAGCTGCATTGGTTGAAATAGTTGCTACAAAAATAATAAATAAACCCAAAGCACCTATAATGGGACTATCTATCTTGCCAATCAACGTCACAGGATCAGAAACAAGCTCCCCTACAAGCATGGGAGAAGCAGCAGTCAGAACAACTCCTAACATTGAAAATAAAAGCATCGTAAGTGGCAGACCTAAGATTTGTCCCCAGATCTGATCTTTTTGAGAAACAGCGTAGCGACTGAAGTCTGGTATATTCAAAGAGAGTGTCGCCCAAAATCCAACCATGGCCGTGAGTCCTGCAAAAATATAAGTCCAGGCATTGGCATCAGCTGGTCTCTTAGGAGCTGATGCTAGAAGTTCAGTCATATTGATTTGTGGCATGGCCCAAACTAGAAGACCTACCCCCACCACAATTAAAAGTGGAGCGGCCAGAGTTTCTAAAATTTTGATGGCCTGAGAACCTTTCACGACAACATAAATGTTCATGACCCAGAAAACAAAAAAGCCTATGACTTCACCCCAACCTCCAAGTGCTGCCCAGGCCGGAAAAAGTCTAGCGATAAAAAGATGAATGGCAAGTCCGCCGAACATAGTTTGAATTCCAAACCAGCCACAAGCAATTAATGCGCGGATGAGTGCAGGAACGTTTGATCCATAAATTCCAAATGAAGATCTTAGCAAAATGGGAAATGGAACTCCGAATTTTGTTCCAGGAAATGCATTGAGAATAAGTGGAATAAGAACAATGGTATTGGCCGCAAGAATCGTCCAAAGAGCTTCAGTAACTGTAAGTCCAAAATAGGAAGTCAGTACTGCACCCAATGTATAAGTGGGAACACAAATCGCCATACCAATCCAAAGAGACATGATGTGCCATTTGTTCCAGGTGCGATCTTTTATTTTTGTGGGAGCGAGGTCGTCATTATAGACAGGACTAGTTCTGAGATCTTCAGTGACTTCAAGTTCAACGAATTCACCTTGATGAATTATTTTTGACACGGCGTGGCCCCTTTGATGAATACCATCTATAAACAATATGCCGGAGGGTAAGTCTAGCTTATTTCAAAGGGGAAGTTCAAAAAGAAATGTTTACTCTAGTTTAAGGTTCTAAAGATTTGATTTTATTCTCGATATCACTTCTTTTCCGCGTCAGCTCCAAACCAAGTAACTGCACTAAAAAGCATCCCATAAAATGGTGCAAGTAAGATGATTCCAAGTTGCTTGGCCGCTGATACACCATCACCTGCTAAAAGCATTGAATCCCTGTCTTGAAGAACCAGAATTAAGTCCGAAAATCCTACAATAAAACCGGAGACTAAAAAAATCATGCTGATTTTATGGGAATTAGTTTTCATGGCCTGAATATTGAATCTGAAAGCTGAAATCATGAACAGACCACTGACAACCAAAAACATACCAAGAGTTTGTAAATCTAAGAAGCTGGTTACCATAAAATTCCTTTTAATTTGTACGCTACAAAATATTATAACTTATTTATTTAAAAGCTTGCGAAGTTTTATGGCTTCTATAGGGGCAGGTCCCGCAGAATGCTACAGGACCTGAAACGATTTAATGGATTGAGTCTCTCCCTTCTTCAAACTTTTTCTTTTCAAACTGACTGCGCTCAGCACTTCTTGTGGCAACATCTTGTGACTGATCTTGATTTTGTGATTTGGCTGAAGTTCTAGTCTCAGTTTCTACCGGACTTCTTTGATAGGAGCTCACATCAGGAGAAAGAAACTTATCCGTATCATTATCAAAAGAATCAAGAAGTCTCTCCATCTTCTCTTGAATTTCTTCCGGAGTTTCTTGGTATTTGGCCTGTACTAGTTCTTTAATTTGGGAAATATTTCCACGAGTTTTATCAAGTTCTTCTTCAGAGATTTCGCCCCAAAGATTTCTCACTCCACCTTTGAATTCTTTCCAGTTACCGATAATGTGCTCTGAACTCAACATAGAAACTCCTTTTTGGTTTTCAGACCATTTCACAAATTAATAGAGCATAGATCATGCCAACTTTTTTGGTCTGCACTTTGCATTGATAGTATCGAGAGATAAATCTCCAGGAGGTCTTATGCCTAATAAAATTATCAGTAACAAAAGAAGTGCCCACGCTGCTCAAGTTCTTCAGAATGCCAGCAAGCATGATTCGGAAACATCTTCTGCTAGTGCTACTGTTTCTCGAGGAGAAACAACGGCTTCGGCTACAAATGTAAGTGCTCTTAAAGAACATTATAATGTAATACGAGAAGACCTTATGAAGCTGCGAGAAGACCTCACAAAAGGTTATGACTTGGCGAAAGGTTTCCTCAATAGAAAAACATTTATGCGTGAACTACTAAAAACAAAATAGGACATTTTGTCGCTCGAAGTTGTGGTAGTTTGCCCCCAAATTACGGAAGCAAGTTCGTTAAGTGACTAATTCCTCATTTTCAATAATTGGCATGAAACATGCTTTGAAGTTAAGAGAGAACTAGTCTTCTCAACATTACAAGGAGTGTTTATGTTAAGAGCAGCAATTGCATTTTTCGTTCTAGGTCTAGTAGCGATTCTGTTAGGTGCTAATGGTATTGGCGGATTATCAGTAGATATAGGAAAAACTTTATTATTTGTGTTTCTCATTCTGGCAGTGATCAGTTTTGTTGCTAGTTTAGTTATTGGTAGGAAAGTCGTTAAGTAAGTCATGTTCCTAACAGGTGGGCCTTCATGGATAAGCAGATCCACTACTTAGTAACTTTAATCTCTTTGATGTTCTTGGGGTTTTTGGTGATGAAGCCAGTGACTTCCAATTTCAATCAAGAAGACCGCGTTTGTAAGTTGAATAAAGGCAAAATGGACTGCAGTCATAAAGACGTGGAATATCGTTTTAATGATACTGCTAAAGTCGTCATCTACAAATTCAATTAGCTAAAATCAAAAACCTTTCATCATAGATTATTGACGGTGATGAAGCGGGATGAGGCCTTCGGGCCTCATCATTTTTGAAGAAATCTAAATTTCATCTCTTCTAAATTCAACTCTTCTAAAATGCGATTGATTTTTTGCTCCGGCAAATTTCTTGGAAGATCCATGAACTTGGCAATGATAAGTTCGTTTTTCATAGAGTGCTCCCAGCCAATCAGTTCTGTAACAGTTACCTGATAGCCATTAGCTTCAAGTTCAAGACAGCGCAAAACATTGGTAAGATGACTTCCAAATTCTCTGGTATGGATGGGATGTCTCCAAATCTCAGTCATGACGGATTTGGTAAGAGACTTCTGCTTATTCTTTCGAAGAGTCGTGGCCAGTTCGGCCTGACAGCAAGGTACGATCACCACATATTTAGATTTTTTTTCCAGTGCAAATTTAATGGCATCATCAGTTGCCGTATCGCAAGCGTGGAGGGCCGTCACAAGATCAACTTGCTCTGGAAGATCCTTCATCGAGATAGATTGCTCAACGGATAAATTTAAAAATTTCATTCGGCTAAAGTTTAATTTTTGAGCTAGTTCGACTGATTTTTTTACCAAATCTTCGCGAGTTTCAATTCCTATCATTTGAGCATTAGCTATATTTTTTAAAAAAAGATCATAAAGTATAAATCCTAAATAGGATTTTCCTGCGCCATGATCGACTACTGAAAAAGAACCCTGGGTTTCTAGATCTTTTAGTAAAGGCTCAATGAAGTTATATAGATGATAAACTTGCTTGAGCTTTCTTCGGGTGTCTTGATTGATTTTTCCATCACGGGTGATGATGTGAAGTTCTTTGAGAAGTTCAACTGATTGGCCGGGGCGAATTTCTGGAATTATGGTCATGAAGTCATACTAGCATATCCAGCTGACCACCTCAGCAAGAAACCAAGGTGGGCCAAATCATGACTAACGAACTTTATCTTTGCAGGTAAGGCTTTCGCCCTAATTTTAATCGTTGATCAATTCTGAACAACAATGTTCGCAGGGTTTAAGAAGCATTTCTTAGACCATTTTTCGGCAGATGAGTTTTCGGGCACTTACCGGTTGTTGCATTAATTACGGGGATTTTTGTCACTAAAGTATGGGGCTATAATGTGCTGATATCCACAATATTAATTCAGGTTCATTTCTTTAAGTTTGCGATAGAGAGTTTTGCGATCAATCCCTAGGTCTTTAGCAGTCTGCTCTTTTGCACCATCATTTTTATCAAAAACAAATTGAATATATTTTTTACAGAGCTCATCTAGTGTTACGGATTTTTCATCATGGAAGTTCATTACACTCTTAGTTAGTTCTGCTGCTGGCTTTTCTTCATAATAATGATCATCCATTGGCAAATCATCTACTTGAATAAATTCAGAGCCAGTTAAAACTACAGCGCGCTCAATTGCATTCTCGAGTTCTCGAACGTTTCCTTTCCAAGGACTGGTTTCAAGCTTTTGGATAGCTTCTTTGGTAAAACCCTTAACTTGAACTTTGTTCATCAAAGCAAATTTCTTCAAGAAATATTCACTTAAAGGTAGAATATCATCTCTGCGCTCTCTGAGGGGGGGCATGTAGATAGGAATAACATTGAGTCGGAAATATAAATCTTCTCTAAATTTCCCTTCTGCGACTTCTTTTCGAAGATCTTTATGAGTAGCACAGATAATTCGTGCGGTGATATCTCGGTAAGAGTTTTCTCCAATACGTTTGATCTTTCTTTCTTGAAGTACTCGAAGAAGTT
>CAMDDI010000183.1 GCA_945890905.1 Bacteriovorax stolpii | reverse complement strand
CCAACTGTTCAAATTGATCCTGTTGCATTGAAGATCAATCCAAATATCCGTGAAACCTATGTTATGCCAACTGCCAATGGTGCAGTGACTGAAACTTACTACAGAACTGATAATGCTTATTATCAGCCCTCAGAAAAATCCATCACGTTTCTTCCTCACTCAAAAGCTTTGAGAAAAACTGGATTCTCTATGAGTTTTTGGGAGGTACCAATGGTGGCTTCTCACGAATATGGTCACCATATTTTTCAATCCATTGTCTTTGGAACTCAAACATCAGCAACCACACCTGCTCTCATGTCTAAAAAGTCCGGCCTAATGGGGGGGTGCTTTGGTGATCATGAAACTCCAAGCAGGAAGCCTAAGAAAAATAAAATAGCGCAACCTCGCAAGGTCACTCTTGCTGATGTTGTCGGTTCATACAATGAGGGCTTCGCAGATCTCATGTCTTATTACACGTTAGAAAATAATGAGCGCGGACTCTCTGGAGTTAAATGTCTTGAAGTTTCAAGAGATGTAAACTCAGCTACTTTCTTTGATGGTAAACCAAAGAACTTCAGCCGTGAGGCGATGGCTTCTTTTTTCAGTACTGTTGAAGAAACAGCTCGCGGGTGTGAGGTGACTCAATACCAAGGTATTCACGTGATTGGATCAATTTTTGCTTACAGTGCAAATCGCTTCTTGAATCATTTAACAGATTCAAAAGATGATAAGTTGGCCGTAACACTTTTGTGGGCCCAGGCCATCAAGACAAATGCTCCATATTTAGTTTTATACACACCTGAAAACTTAAACCGTGCTCTCTTTGCTATGTTTGTTAAGGCTGGAGTTAAGAAGCTTAATAAATCTCTTGATAATGCTATATGTGCAGATCTTGAAAAGATCTACCCTGGCATGACTCCTTCTCTTTCTGAATGTAAAGGTCTTATCTAAAAATGAATTTTGAATATCAAATGCTAGCATTGGCGAGTGCACTTTTTGTGCTCGCTTTTGCTCCAGCAAGTTTAGCTAAATATCAAGCTTTCGGCACCAAGTGGATGGCCTCAAATAGAGATGCCAAGCCACAAGAAGCTCTTCCGGCCTGGGGTGAGCGATGCGAGCGTGCTCATAATAATCTGAAAGATAATTTCCCCTCATTTATCGCTGCAGTTTTGATTCTAGGAGCTTTAGGTCGCTTTGATAGCTCAACTCATATTTTGGTTCTTATTTGGGTGATAGGAAGAATCATGCACTTTGGGGCCTATGCATTGGGGAATGTACCAGTGCGCTTTATGGGTTACATGATGGGAATCGTAAGTAATCTTATTTTGCTCGCAAAAGTTTTTATCCCATAAAAAAGGGCCCGAATGGGCCCTTTTGTAATTCATCTACTGGCACTGAACATTTTGAGGCATCCATTCATTTCCATTCGGACAAATCGCTTTGCTCACGAGTTCAAAGATATGGTGCATGAAGAAGACATCCTGAATGCGCAATTCACGAGAGCCTACTTTCTTGAGTTCAGCTAACATGTCGGCTTGCTTGTATGGACTAAACTTCTCAATAAAAGCTGCATCAACTTCTTTAAGATTTACAAACTTGCGAGTGAACGGGATAGCGATATGTTTATATTCAGCATCGTAGTCACCGTTAAAGTAGGCAATCTCTTGATTAAATTCTTTTTCGTTTAAGCGAAGCTTAGCAAAAAGAAAGTTTGTGAGTTCGAATTCTTTCATCATCGGACGATTAAATAGTTTCACTTTTCCTGGCAACACATCATGCATTCCTCTAAGTGCGGCTTGTTCGATATTTGTCACGGCCATATCCATTCCTACTGTAGGAAAAGACATACCACTTAGTCTCTCAAAGCTCTCTTTAATCATGCTGTGAAAAAGTGCCACTGTCTTTTGACGGGCCAACACATGTCCTGACGTTTTTAAATCTTTCTTATAAAAATCTACGAGCATCATAGTCACGGTAAACACTGGAGCATTTTCTTCGTTCTTTGGATTTCCGCCTTTTTTCCAACGAGTGCCATCGGCGTAATCAAAAATGGTCGTTAAATCCAGGCGGCCATTTTCTTTATTAACTTCTGCTTTGCGATCCCAAGCGAAAATGTCATGAGACATAAGCCCAATCACTCCCACATCTTTTAATAAAACTTCGGCCTGAACTGAACCGGCCAATAATAAAATTAGAAATAAGTACTTCACATAAACCTCGACTTTTTTCGTAAATGTTTTTAGTGTTTAGGCTATCAAACAAAAATAAGCACTGTAAAACGTAAAAAGGAGTTTTATGAAACATTTAGTTTACGCTTTGGCACTCTGCTTCTCATATTCAGCCATGGCCGCAACATATGACGTGCTCATGTTGAACAAGAGCAAGAGTGGTGAGGTCATGGTTTTTGAACCTGCCTACCTTAAAATAGCTAAGGGTGACTCGGTAAAATTCATACCGAAAGACAAAGGCCACAGTGTTGAATCTTTTAAGGGTGGTCTTCCAATTGGAGTCGCAGGTTGGAAAGGCGGGCTTAATAAAGAGATTACCATCAAATTTGATCAGGAAGGTATACACGTCTTTAAATGCGTTCCCCATTTTGCTATGGGTATGGTGGGAGCCGTACAAGTTGGCGCCCCAAAAAATCTTGCTCAGCTGAAAGCTCTTAAGATGTCTGGAAAAGCTGGTGTTCAGTACGCGAAAATCCTCTCTCAAGTTAAGTAATTTTTTATCATGTCCAAAAGGTTCAATGCCTTTTGGACAATTCAGTAGACAGTCAAAGTCAGATGATAATCTGTAGCACAGAATGGGCTTCGATGTTCTAATATATTTATGCATAAAATTTTATCCCCACTTCTCATGTGTTTTCTATTTCCTAGTTTTGTAAGCTGCAATCCCAGCGTTGAAGAAGGCAGTCCTTTTTTGAATGAAACTTATTACTCTTATGGCACAAATCCCATTCCAGGCACACTTCCCCCTCTTAGCAACTCATATCGTCCGGTAAACTTAAGTTCAAAAACTTATACTCTGGATGGGCAAGTCTACTCACCTATGAATTTTGTAACTCAAGATTTGTCTTTCATTTTTGATGTCAAGGCCAAGAGGGCCTTGGGGAAAAGCATCATTACTTTTGAAATGAGTGAGGTGGGAATTCCTTACTTCGAGCTTTTAGCAACTGTTAGAGAAATCAAGCTAAATAATAACATCGTTTCATTTAAAAAAATTCAAGATCCTGAAGGACAAAAGCAAACTTTCATCGCTCTTGATAGTTCTCTTAATCCGGGTGGAAGATACGATCTTGAATTAACATATGAGCTTTTGCCGACACAATTGAGTTTTGCGAGCGGTGGAGTCAAACTTCTCACCAATATGACTGATTTGAATACATCTCGCTATTTTGAAAACTGGGGACCCGTGAGTTTTGAAGATGATGCATTTTCACTGTCACTTAATTTAAAAATCCTCAACTCAACTTCTACCCATGCACTTTACACAAATGGTGCGGCCACAAAAATTGATGGAACGGAATGGAAAATTAATTTCCCTGACTATTATACCAAGTCTTCTTTTTACGTGCATCTCACAAATGCCACCGACCTCATTTCCAAAAAATTTATCTATCAGGGATTGGAGCGAGAAATTTCAGTTCAGGTTTATTCAGAAACTGCGAGTTTGGTTAAAGATGCCGTAGCAACTCTTCCTTCTCTTTTTGCAGAATTTGAAACAGACTATGGCCCTTACGCTCATTCAACTTTCACCGCTTACATGCATAAAGGCAGTGGAGGGATGGAATATGTGGGTGCCACCATCACAAGTCTTGGATCTTTAGATCACGAACTTCTGCATTCGTGGTTTGCCAGAGGAGTGATGCCGGCCGAAGGCCGCAGTGGTTGGATTGATGAAGCCTTTGCTTCTTGGCGTGATTATAATTATTTTCAGGCACCTTCGCTTCTTTCTCGAGCTGCCACAAATCTTGCTGGGTATTCACCGTATCGTAAATCCACTGCGAATAACAGTTACGTGGATGGCAGACAGCTGGTGGCCGAACTGGATCGCCTGTTCGCCGATTTCGGCGGTATGAAGCCGATGATGAAATTATTTTTTGAGCGATATAAACATCGTGTAGTTACGAATGAAGAGCTTTGGAATTTTTTAAGTTCCTTGAGCTTGATGAATCTTGATGCTTACTTTCAGCGCTACACTTTGGGTGCAATGAGTCCTCAAGTACAAAGTTTATCTCATGACCAAAATGATTCTAAACACCCTCACCCTTTAACTCCTGAAGAAGTTCTAAACCTACGCTAAAAACTTAGGTCTCCCCAGGAGAAATGGGCCCTCTAGTGCGAACCCAACTGAAAGCTGCCCAAAGTCCTATGATCAGATTAATGAGGTAGGGATAAAAAGAGGTCGTGAAATGGGCTTCCTTACTGGCAAAGAAAAAGGCCAAAGAAAGCATCAGAAATGGTGAAATGGCACCCACAATCCAAATTACCAAATTTGATTTTTCAGAGAAGCGGTCAGCAATATAAAAGAAGGGATAGAGAAAAAGCGAAATAAAAATCCAAACAAATATGAGAAGCATCAAATAAAATATAACCGGTGCCGATTTTTCGATGGGCATGATTTTATCAATGCGAAACCATATAACAAATACTCGGATAACACAAAAAATTCCCCCTAGAGCAACAGGACTTAAAAACCGGGCCGCTCTAGGGTACTTTAAGATGTTATCCAATATCACTAAAATTTCCATCCAAGGCTGAAATCAAGAGCGAGACCAACAGTGCTAAAACCGCTAAATGTTTCTTTATTTCCGCTGCTATCTTTTGTTTCAATATCACCCAAGCCGTAAAACACCGGGCCAATACCCAACATGATGTTAAAGTTTTCCCACATCCACTGATATCCGCCTAGGCCTGTAATTGCAAATCCAGTTGCACTGGCTTCAGCATCAGGACCATTGTTATCATTTTCCACCACACTTACTCTCATCAAGCTCAGTTCTGGAGAGAGGTACCAGCCTTGAGTCATGACTTCACGATCAAAATAGTAGTTACCCCGGATACCAGCTGAATAAGCAGTGGCATCAAAGTCACCGATAGTGCGCTTGAGATATCTAACTGAAGGGCCAAGAGTCCAATGAGGGGAAATTCCAAAATCCGCTTGAACTGCAAGTGTGCCCACTAAAAGTGAAAGAGGCTCGATTCTGATATTGGTCGGAGTTTCAGCTAGAGTTGAATTAATGAGACTTAAAAACAAGCAAAATGAGAGTGCGATTTTTTTCAAAATGGTGTCCTGGTAGGAGATTGGATAATTTCTTTTAATTATGGAGGATTCTCCGAAAATTGAAAGTGATAACCTTTATTTTTGGGTCAAAACCTTCTCGATAAAAGCCGATTTTTTTAGTCGGTATGCCGCTTCATCCAAATCCACTGAGGAAAGCTTAAGCTCGTTATATTTCTGGACCAGGGAAGCATCTTGATTTAATAAATCTCTGAAGCGTAGAAAATCTTCAAACTCCGAACCGTCTCGCACCAGTTGCACGGCCACATCTTGATTAAAGAGAAGTGTGGTGAGCACACACAATGAATCAGTTCTCAGAGTGTCTTCTTTAATTTTAAAGCCTAAGGTCTTAATGGCTTTAAGTGACTCTTCAAATCGATCTTTTGAAACGCCAATAAAGATATCAAGGTCTCCCTTGGAAACCGCACCTGCAATACTTGATGATCCCATGTGCTCGATGCGCGAGTTGGGTAAAACCGCTTTGAGTTCAGGAATTAAAATGGAAACCATTTTTTCTAATCTAGGCTGGTAGTCTTGGGCGCTGTAGAATTTCATATATTTAAGAAATATTATTTTGATAAAAAGGGAGCTTATAAACCTTTCTAAGAAATCTATTCCGCCCGATAAATGCGACCCAATCTTCGATGATTGCATAGGCAGGTGGAATGAAGATCAAGGTTAAAAGTGTTCCTGCGGTCAGACCCCAGGCCATGGCAAGAGTAATAGGAATAAGCATGGCATCTTTTCCACCAATTCCGTATGCCGTGGGGAATAGTCCAAGAATAGTTGAGAAGGCAGTGGCCACAACCGCTAGGAGTCTTTGAGATGAAGCTTTAACTAAGGCCTCATTTAAATCCATTCCCTCTTTTCTAGCGATTTCAATAAACTCGATAAGAACAATTCCAGAATTCACAATGATGCCGGTTAGACCAATAATCCCTATCAGCGCCATAAATGATACAGGCCGGTCGTGGAGGAAGAAGGCCAATGAGAAACCAATGAGACCCAAAGGAATTGTCATCATGATAATAAAAGGTCGAAGAAAAGAGTGGAACATGAAAACCATGAGAGCAAAGATTCCAATCACGGCCAGAATAAGGGCATCAAACAAAGACTGCATACTCTCTTGGGTACTTTCTTCAACCCCACCAAAGATCAAAGAAACTTCTGGGTATTTAGATTGAAGATCGGCCCATCTCTTTTTAATCAAAGAGTTGACTTCAAAAGCAGTGGTAATTTTTTCATCCACGCTTCCAGTAATGGTGCGTGCTCGCTTGAAATCAAAACGCTTAATTTGAGGTGAACCCTTTTGAGATTCAAACGTCGCGATCAGACCAAGTGGAATGAGATTCCCTTCACGGTCCATAATTTTTATATTCGAGAGATCCGTGGGAGTTTTACGATAGCTATCCAAAAACTTAACGTTAAGGTTCACTTCTTTATTGTTCAGAGTCACATCCGAAATGAACACTCCGCCCAAAGCTGTTCGAATAGTAGTTCCAACTTCGGCCACACTAACACCTCTCTGATCGGCTCCCTCATAATTGAGTTTGACTTGAATTTCATCAGCATCGATGACGTCATCGATGGTCAAAT
>CAMDDI010000182.1 GCA_945890905.1 Bacteriovorax stolpii | reverse complement strand
TTTTATGCATGGATTTTGTGTTCCAGGATCAACTTGTCCGTAGCATAATCCTAGAATGAATATTCTTCCCTTACTTTTAGTACTATGGTCTTGCCACTCATCTCAAGATGAATGGAAAGAGTACGGATGCGGAATTCTGAAAAAAAATTCGAGTCTTACGCCAAATGAACTCATGGCCGAATATATGAAAAGAGATTCTCAAGGGGAATTTTGGTTTAATCAAAGTTGGCTCTCGGCCCATATAAGCTGTCCCCATTTTATGCCAAAATTTTTTAGCTATAATGTAATCTCTTCTTCAAAACTTGTGAAAAAAGATGAAACCCATTTTGAAGTGACCTATTTTGTGACTGGCGAAGCTGGAACTGAACAAAATCCGTATGAAAAATGCCGTAGGACTTTTACCCAAGGCAAAGAGATAGTAACAGAAAAGTATGAATTAGTTAAAACCACCTGGGGATGGAGAATTCCTCCTCGTAGTGCTTTATATGTTGATTTGCAAACAGCGGCCAAAGATTCTGATGAACTTTGCCCTATGCCCGAAGATATCCGTAATAAAATTCTAAATAGTCCTAACTAATCAGAAGCTTAAGTTCTGTTTGCGTGGCGCTATGGTTAGAATTAAATTCACTAAAAGGGGATAAGTTTATGGCCTTCAAGGGAGTGATTTTCGATATGGATGGTGTGGTTGTGGATAATCATCGCTACCATTTTCAGGCCTGGATGGAATTCTCACGTAAATATAAATTCAAACTTAATCATGAAATCTACCGGGATGAATTTAACGGAAAGACAAATGCTGATTTATTCCGCATGATCTTCGGAAAAATTTCTCCTGAAGAAATTAATAAGTATGCTCAAGAAAAAGAAAACGTTTATCAGGCCCTCTATCTCAAAGATATGAAGGCTCACACTGGACTTATAGATTTTGTAGAGTCTCTGAAAAGAAAAAAATTAAAAATCGCATTAGGTACTTCAGCTCCACCTCAAAATGTAGACTTCACACTAGATAATTTAAAACTTCGCGGTTACTTTCAAATCATTGTAGATGGTTCCATGGTGGAGAGAGGTAAGCCTGATCCTCAGGTGTACAAGCTTTGCTGTGATAAGTTAGGTTTGGAGCCCAAGGATTGTGTGGTTTTTGAAGATTCACTGGCCGGGCTAGAGTCAGCTAAGAGAGCTGGTTGTTCAGTGATTGCAGTGGCCACTTCTCATAAAGCGCAAGAACTCAAAGTTCAAACTGAAACTATCATTCATGACTTCACAGAAGTGAAAAAGTATTTTAACTAAGACAGAAGTTTTTCAAACTCAACTAAAACGATAGGTATTTTCGGGTGACCAAATTTTTCTGCATCAGTGGGGAAAGGATGGGTTCTTCCAGTTTTTTGATAACCACGACGCTCATAATAGGCCATAAGTTCTGTGCGGGAATCAATCACGGTCATCCGGATGCATTTAAGATTTTTTTTCTCAGCAAACATCTCAACATGCTTCAAGGTCTCTTTTCCTAAACCACTGGCCTGAAGATTAGGTTCCACTGTGAGCATGCCAAAATAGAGAATAGTAGGGCCTTCTACAACAAGATGAACACAAGCAATCGCTTGTGAAGTATCTTTATCATCAAAGGCAACTTCGAAAAAATTTTGTGGAGTTGATATTAATTCATTAAGTGAGTTAGGATCAGTTCGCTGACCATCCAGAATATATGCTTCAGTGGTCCAGCCTTTTTTGGCGTGATCCCCACGGTAAGCTGAATTCACAAGTTTAGCGATGGCATGAGTATTTGAAGAATTTGCCGTGATAAATTTTAGCATTTTATCTCTTAAATTGTTTTCTCATGTTGAGGTAAATTTCTTTTACCGGAAGTTCTTCTTTGGTCTCAGATAAACTGGCATATAAAGTCACTAGATAAATACCAAGATAGAGAAAGTCTTTGGTGATCTTTCCTTTCTTAGTCAAAATGAAGTTAAAGGTTTTAAACATGGAAGCTTGAAAATGGCCCATCTCAAAATTGACTTCACTCGAGCTGGCCTTCCCAAATTGTGCTTTAAAAAGGTCTCCAAGTTTTTTCTTATCAGTATCTGGCCAATCTGGAGAGATAAGCCCCACTTCAGTGAGACCTTTGTAATAGAGTTCTTCATCTTCCAGATAAAAACCATCGTAGACATCTAAAAGACCCAGGCGAAATTCTTCATTGAATTGAGTCCAAAGACCTGTTGGTTTCCATTTCAGTGTTGGCTTATCGGTAGCAAAATTTGCAGCTCTTAAATCGAGAAAGAGTCCAGAAGGGGAGAAAAGTTGAGCAAAGTAGAGCTCGAGCCATTTCTTACCGGCCCATTTATCAAAAACGACTTTTTCGGGCTGAAGATTTTCGTGAGTGAGTTGAACATTGATGGGTTTTAAGTAATCTGAAAGCTTGTCGAAGAGATGTGAATGCCCTTCTTTCTGAATGATTCTCTTGGAAATTTTTGGAAGCTCTGAAGCAAGTTCACTCCATTCAACTACTTGGAAGAGAATCGTAGGCACGTGCTTGGTTAACTCTTTCAATACACCAGGTAAGATTCGCATGAAAATCATAGATTGATTATGCTACACTCATCGAAACTTTCCCAGGGATTTGTATGCGAAAAGTCCTGATAGCCGGGGCCAGCGGATTCATAGGGCGCGCGTTAATTGAGCGCTTGTTGGCCACATATGATGTAGAGATTATTGCTTTGTCTCGAAATCAGAAGATTTCTCATCATCCAAGAGTGATTTGGAAAAGGTGTGATCTCTTTTCCTTGAAAGATATTGTCGAGGCCAGTGTTGGTTGTGATACTGCTTATTATCTTGTTCATTCTATGCTTCCATCTGCTTCATTATCTCAAGGAACTTTTTACGATTTCGATTTGATCATGGCCGATAACATGGTGAGGGCCGCCCGGATCAATTCACTTAAACATATTATTTATTTGGGTGGGATGATTCCACCAGGAGTTGAGCTCTCTTGGCATTTGAAGAGCCGCTTAGAAGTCGAAACAACTTTTCGAAAATCTGAATTTAGAACAACAGTTTTACGGGCAGGACTTATTATTGGTCCTGAAGGATCATCATTTACGATTTTGCAGAGACTTATTGAGAGATTACCTTTGATGATATGTCCGGATTGGACAAAAACCCTTTCTCAACCTGTGGCCTTAAGAGATGTGACAACAGTTTTAAGTAAAATTTTAAATGATGAAAAAGTCCAAGGGCAAATCTATGATTTAGGTGGCCCACAAATAGTAACTTATCAAGATTTGATTTCCAAAGCTTCTGCGCAAATTAGAAAAACGCGTACACTTTATACTTTAAATATAATCCCTCTTTCAATTTCGCGGTTTTGGGTTTCGCTCATTACGGGCATGCCAAAAAATTTAGTTTATCCACTTGTTTTGAGTCTAAAACACGAGATGCTTGCTCAATCCAGTCATCAGTGGCCCTACCTTCCAGATCTGCAGACTTCTTTAGAAGAGGCTTTGCATGAAGCATTGGTGAAACACGATCCTTCAAAGTTTATTGGTCATATTCCCGTACAAAAAGATGTGCGCTCAATTCAAAGATTGGTTCTTCCTCCAGGCAGGAATGCAGAGTGGGTGGCCAACGAATATTTCAATTGGCTTCCGACTTTTTTCTCAACCTTAGTAAAAGTTAATGTAGAAGGACTTACATGTACCTTCTATCTGGTAGATCCAAAAATTAAAATTCTTATCCTGCGTAAAAGTTTAGAAATAAGTACTCCTGATCGCCAAATGCTTTATGTTGTGGGGGGACTTTTGTCGGCCAAGCAAGACCGTGGACGCTTGGAATTTCGCGAAGTTTTAGATCGCCGATATGTGATGGCGGCCTTACATGAATTTAGGCCTGCTCTGCCTTGGTATATTTATCGCTACACTCAAGCCTTGGTTCACATCTTTGTAATGAAAGCATTTGGTGAGCATCTGAAGTGGCATATTATTTCTCAAAAGAAGGTTGTTGCATGAATGTTTTAGTTGCTGGTGCCAATGGTTTTGTTGGTAGTGCTCTTATTCCTCGACTGGTTGAAGAAGGGCATCACATTTGGGCCTTAGCTCGAACCCATCACAGCTCCAAAAAGCACGATAAGGTCAAATGGATTGAGGGCAATTTACTAAATCCATCTTCTTTGCCAGCACTTAAGAAAATTGATGTAGTTTATTATCTTGTTCATGGACTTAAGGGTGAAGCTTCAAACTTTGAATACCAAGAGGCCATGGCCTCAGTGAATTTCATTAATTGGATGAGACACAATGATCTAAATCCTAGAGTTATTTATCTCGGTGGTTTAGGTGAAGATAAGATTGATCTCTCTCCCCATTTACGCAGTAGACATTTAACTGGCTCAATTCTGGGCTCAAGTGGAATGCCTTTGATTGAATTTCGCGCGAGTATTATTTTAGGAGAAGGCTCTCTGTCTTTTGAAATGATTAAGGCCATTGCAGAGAGAATTCCATTTCGTCCTGAAATGTCAATTCTTGGTCATGCCTGTCAGCCTCTGGGCTTGGGTGATCTTTTAAAATATTTAACCGGAGCTCTTCAGCTGACAACTACTGGACATGAAATTATCGAAATTGGTGGTCCCGATACAGCTACCTATGGAGAACTCATTGACCTTTACGCAGAGCTTGCTGGTATTAAAAGAAAGATCATTAAATTGCCTGAGGTAGAGCCAAAAGTTTTGATGAAGGCCTTAGATTATGCCATTCCTGAGCACTCAAGCATTGGAAAGAAACTCACAGAGAGCTTAACTCATCCCACGGTCCTGACTAACGATTCTGCGAAGAAATTTTTTCCTGAAATTGAACCCAAGTCTTTGCGGGTGGCCATGGATTTGGCCCACTCAACTTCTAAAACTCACTACGCACCTCTTTGGGAAAAAGATTTTCTCAAAATGCTTCTTTCAGATAAACTGCTTACTCAATCAGGACTTCTTTCTCCTGATCTTTTGAAAAACTTAGAAAAAGTAGGACGACTCCGTGACATCTTCTCAAGAAAATAAACAAGCTTCTTCCATAGGGATTTTTGATTCTGGACTTGGAGGACTCACTGTCCTTAAAGATTTAGCGACTAGATTTCCTCATGAGTCGTTCACATATCTTGGAGATATTGCCCGCCTGCCATATGGAAATAAGTCTCCTGAAACCATTAAACGCTATGGTTTGCAAATTCTCAGGTTTCTCAAAGATGCCAATGTTAAAGCTTTAATCATCGCATGCAATTCTGCATCCACTGTTTTTCTTGGTCAAAATGACTTCGAAAATATTCCTCTCCTTAATGTTATTGAACCGGGATCAGCTGCGGCCCTTAGAGTTTCAAACGGTGAACCCATTGCTGTTTTAGGAACATCGGCGACAATCAATTCTCATGCATATGAGAAGACCCTTAAAGAACTCAATAATAATCAAAAAGTTATTGAAAAGGCCTGTCCACTTTTTGTTTCTCTGGTGGAAGAAGGAATCGTGGGAGATCCCATTTCTTTTTTAATAGGGGAGAGATATTTAAAAGACATTAGAGATCAAAAAATAAAAACAGTGATTTTGGGATGCACTCATTATCCAATTTTGCGAGATGACCTTAAGCAGATTCTAGGAGACGACGTGAAGCTCATTGAATCCGGAGAAGTATTAGGTGAGAGACTCCATGAGCTTTTTGCGAGTGGGGCAATTTCTCGAGCTGAGAAAGGCCAGCGCTTTATCCGAGTATGCACCACGGATATAACTGATCATTTTGAGCATTTGGCCCGAAATCTTATGAAACCGATCTCTATTGGGCCCCTTGAAAGGGTGATCCTTTAACTCTGAGAAGGTCACTTTTTCCCTTTTATTAAAGACCCATTTTCTCTTCAAGCTTCCAGCTTTTGTTCCCGATGAGTTCCTTAAGCTGGAGGGAACTATGTCTGATGATAAAAAAGTTGTTGATTTTACTGCTAAAAGAAAAGAATCCATTGAGCAAAAGCGGCGTACTTTTGAGCGAGTGGTTTTTCAAGAATTTCTAGGTGTTTACTCCGTAGTAGATGACCAAGGAACAGGTTTTCCCATTAAGCTGGTTGATATTTCTGGGGATGGATTGCAGTTTCAATTGCCCTTTAGTTTGAAGGCCAAAAACCAATTCAAATCAGGCACTGAAGTAACTTTAAAACTCTATTTTACTAAAGGCTCATACTTACCCGCAGTGGTAACTGTTCGCCACGCGTCTGAATATGTAGATAAAGACGGTGATGCTTGGTTGCGTTTAGGGGGAACTTTCGACACATCTCTCCCTAGTTTTGCGGCCCTTTCTCACTTTATTAGCTTCATTTATCAGTATGCTGAATATTCATGCCTAGATAAGGGTGAGAACAAAGTCTATTTCCTTTAAAACGTCGCTCAATTAAGACTTTTTTGCTATGATAGGGCCTCCTTTTGGAGGCCTTTTATTATGAAGCTAGCCATTCTTGGTTCTTCACCCATTGCTCTTGAAACTGCAGTAAGGTTCCATCTTCATGGAGCTTCTCTCACATGGTTTAACGCCTCTGAAGGTCAACTCCACTTTGCCTTTGCTTCCGGTCATTTAAATTGGGAAACTACCACTTCTGAGTTAGGTTGGGAGTTAATCAAAGAAAAACCCGCAGAACAATTTTCACCAGAACTTTGGACTCAAAAATATCTAAATCCTCTGACTCAAATTTTAAAATCTGGCCAAGAAGTTAAAACTCATCCGGTTCTCTCCATTACTAAACGCTATCTTGGTTTAGATGAAGATATCAAAGGTAAGTCTCGCTTCCTAGATTTGTTCCGGGTGATCTTTCAAGTTAACCCGGCCGAGTTTATTGATAAGCAAAAAGACTCTGATCCCGAAATGTATGAAAAGCTTAATGCT
>CAMDDI010000181.1 GCA_945890905.1 Bacteriovorax stolpii | reverse complement strand
GGTGAAAGGTGTGACGGCCGTATTTGATGATCCTTCCAAGGGGAAGTATTGGCTGGCCGAAGCTGACGGCGTAGTGGTGGGCTGCCTTCTCACGGTGCCTGAATGGAGTGATTGGAGAAATGGCACTGTTCTTTGGATTCATTCGGTGTATGTCCATGATGCTCACCGCTACGCGGGTGTGTATAGAAAGCTTTATCAGCACCTCAAAGAAATGGTAGAGACTTCGACAGAACTGAGAGGGCTCAGGCTTTACGTCGATAAATCTAATGAGAGAGCTCAAAAGGTTTATGAAGCTTTAGGCATGTCCGGTGAACATTATCATCTTTACGAATGGCTCAAATAAAAAAAGCCCCTCTTTTGAGGGGCTTTTTTATTTTGTCTTAAAGTAAACCTTGAGCGAGAGGAGAACGGTGGTGGGTGAGTGTGGTAGGCTTTTGAGGAATTCGGAAGTGGTTAAAGCTTCTTGCTCCGGTGAAAAGTTGGTGAACTTTTGAGGAGTTCTACACTCTCGGCTCAATTCCTATAAAGCAGTATTCGTGCCAGGTTCAAAAGTATTCAAGTCTCTAATTCTACGATTAACATTTGATTGAATCAGGCCAACTTGGCACTCGTGGTATCAAAAAGAAGTGTCCACTTCGCACTCCATAGATTTTACAATTCAAAAAATGGCAAAAAAAAAGCCCCTCTTTCGAGGGGCTGTTTTTCGTTTTGTTGTAAACCTTGAGCGAGAGGAGAACGGTGAACTTGTGGGAATTTTTTGGGAGAAACGTTGAAGTGGTTTAAGCTTCAGGTTTCGGTGAGTGGTTGTGAACTTTTGTGGAGTTCTTCACTCTCGGCTCAATTCATATAAAGCAGGAATCGTGCCAACTTTGTCAGACCCCAAGTTCTCGGAATACTGTACATTGCGACTCGGGATTGGGGTCAAGATGACCTTTGGTATCTCATCGACACCACTACTTTAGGTCCTTTTTAGCTCCCTTTAGGCCCAAAATAGGGACTTTCTTACTGTCTAATCCCTAAACACCCTTGGAAATTGTTTCAGAGTGACCCCAAGGTAACTGGTGCGACGCATATACTGAGTCCTATTAAAGGAAAACATATGAAGATTTGGGTCATTTTGGCCGTGGCATTAGTGGTGTCTGCCGCATCGGCTGCAGAGATTTCCTTTCCTGCGAACACTTCCGATTTCCTTAAAAGCGAAGTCAACTCAGCTCTGGCATTGCTGCCATCTAATTATTTCCAGAATGTCCGTGGCCCTATTCGTATTAGAGAAGCTAACTACCAAGCTGACGTTAATATGTCTGATAACCTTTGTGAGCAAGGCGAAGGAAGCATTTATGGATTTACTCAGAAAGATCTTTTCGGAAGAGGCTTTCATCTGAGCTTTAGTGCTCGTCTACTAAACTTGGCCCGCACTAATACGACTAACTTTGCTTGTTCTCATAAAACCTTTCGTGAATTTTTGAAGGCAACTATCATTCACGAACTCACTCATGTGAAAGATTTCTCAGAAAGAATCAGTAGCCGTCCTGACTTTCAAAGATTAGTAGGAATTAAGAAAGTTCAACGCAATCCTCGCCGTGCGGTTATGAATTCTAACCGTTCTGCTTCTCCTGATGCTTACGAATTTAAAAATTTACAAGAGTCTTTAGCTGTTAATACGGAATATCTCGTTTTAGATCCTGAATTTGAATGTCGCAAGCCTGCTACAGCGGCTTTCCTTTCAGCTCAGTTGGGCATTCCTCTCAAAAATGAATGTACAAAAAACTACAAAATCATCACTCAATCTTCGTACATGGAAGATAATTATCTTCACGAAGCCAAACTTGATCCTAAACGTGTTTACCGCATTGATTATCTCTTTGCCGGTAAAGGAAAGGCCATCATGTCTAACTGGGGACATGCCATGTTTAGAGTTGTGGTGTGTGCTCCTTTCAGAAGAACAGTTGGACCAGAGTGTTTAAATGATGTTTCTCATCACTTAGTATTAAGCTACCGGGCCTTCATGACAGATATGAACTTAAGCTACTTGAAAGGTCTAAACGGAGATTATTCGTCTCAAATGTTTATCTTCCGCTTTCATGAAGTTCAACAAGAGTACACAAAGTTTGATCTCCGGGATTTAATCAGCGTTCCTTTGAATCTTACGAATGCTCAGAAGACAGAATTTCTAGATGTGAGTCTTGAGAGATATTGGACTTATCAAGGTAAATACTTCTTTGTGGATAATAACTGTGGATCTGAAGCCCAGAAGCATTTGGCCATAGTATTAAATGATGAGCAAAGCCGTTTGGTTAACTCTTTGACTCCAGAACAAATGTACAAAGACTTGATCCGTACCAGAAATAATTTAACCACAGCTCCTCTTGAAGGCATGTCTCGCGAAAATATGATTGCTCAAGGGTATTTGATCCCAGGTCTTTTCGCTGAACTGAATTCTGCATTCTTATACTTAAAAAATCTTGGATTTTACGCTGAGAAAGATTTTGAAGAATTTGTGACAAAATCTCGTGGTGCTGATCGTCTGGCCAAGTATCAGCAGTACTTTGCACGCAATGATCTGTCGAGTTTAGTAAAGAAAGCTGTGCTAATGAAAGTTGTTTATATGGAAAGATATGTGACTGGCAAAATGTTATCTGAATTGCCGAAGAAAGCAGCTCAGTTGATGAATCAGGATGAAGAACTTCGAGCAGCGGTTATGGAAATGGGTGGAAGTCTTAAATCTCTCACTCTTCAACCTTGGCAGGTTATTAACTCTGCTTACGGAGTTCCACTTGCTCATGAATTAGAATCTCAGTATCCAGCTTTTGCCCAAAAGCGTGAAGAGGATTTGAAAAATTCCACTCAGGAGCAGATTGGAAGTCTTGAAACTCTAATGAATAAATCTTACTTCACTCGTGAGTTGGAAGAGATGGACTCAGCTAAAGAAATTAAAAATTATACAGTTAGAATACTTTTAGAAACGTCGAGAATTGAAACGCCTTAGTTAATTATAAACATGCAACTTGTTTGCAATCACAATCCTTAGGAGGATTTTATGAAAAAGTTTTTTACACTTATGCTTCTTTGCTCTTTTGGTCAGGCCTTTGCTCAAGAATTTTCGGAAGCTACATTGGTCACAACTGCTCTTCCAACTGCAACTGTAATTCAAGTCTCTGACGTTGCGATTGCATCTACATTGGCAGTTACACTTGCTCCATTCGTTTCAACTGCTGCTTCAGCAGGTGCTCGTGGTGTTGCTGGTAAAGAGCAATTGAAAGATGATCTTGCTAATCTTTCAAATGATATGGCCGCTGGAGAAGTTCAAGTTCTTGAAGACGTTCGTCAACCAGCTCTTCGTGAGTTTTTTGAAGAAATGTCACAAGATGAAGCTCAAATGTCTGAAGTAAATGCTAACATCGCTTCTGGTTCAGAACTTGAAAAGATGGCGACTGCTCTTTCAATCGTTCTTCTTGCTGAATAGTTTTTTAGATTTCAATCTAAGACAAAAAAAGCCCGAGATAAACTCGGGCTTTTTTAATTTTTTTTAACCTTGCAGGGAAAAGAACGTTGAACTTGTGGGGAAGGCTATTATGGGAAAAAGCGTAGTGGTTAGCTAAACTTTTCCTGGGATATTTTCTGAACATTTTATGGAGTTCATTCCCCTGCTTGAGAATTAATAAAGCAACCCCCATGCCAAATATTCTTTGAATTATAACCCTTGAAAAAGAGTGATGATTCTCTAGGCCAAAATAAAAAAACAACTAGGCAGTATGCCCCGTTCCTGACCACATTTAGGGGATAAATTTGACAGAATAAGAGTGTAAGTTTGTGTAAGAGTAGTGATGTCAAAAAGTTAACTCGTGTCAAAACACTGTAAGAAAGCAGATTTTCTATTCTAAACTAAGCCAAACTTTTTCCTGACTTTGCCCATTGGTTTGCTCTGAATTGATTGATGGATCGATTTTTATCTCGCGACTCTTTCCTCGAAGATCTTTGATCACTCCGCCAATTTCAATTTTATCGCCACGACTCAAAGACAATTGAGTTTGAAGACTGGATGTTTCCTGATTATTAGGAAGCTCTGCTTGATTGATAATTACTACTGTACCAGGAGAGGTAGGTGGTAGTAGAGGCTTTAAATCCTTTCTTGCCGTGAGTGTTATTTCGTATCGATGAGGTCCGATGTAACGGCAATTTCCTTTGATGCTGTCCTGGTTCACCGAAAGCTCAAATTCATTAATGGTTTGAATCTGCATGGTATCTGTACTCTGAGATTCTGTGACGGATGATACCGCATTTGGAGATCCATCAATGTTTACCGAGGTTGTAGCCTGATTGAGATTTTTTACTTTTTCAACTTTGAGCTTACAAGGCTCTCTTCTGATATCGGCACTAGAAAAAGAAATGCTCACACTGGGATCAAGCCGACGAAGATATTGCTGAATTAATTCATGCCGGTGAGGGGCCATTTGTATATTTATACAAACTCCATCGGCTTGCGCTTTATCCGACGGAACTAGAATTGTTTTAAGCTCACGAAAACTTGCTCGCATCTGGGATTCAGAGGGATAGCAGTATTTTTCGACCGTAAGGTCGATTGAAAAAGCCTGCATGATAAAAATAAAAGGCCACCACAGCATGAATAGATTATAATCAAAAAATATGCAGAAGGAACTTTCTTATTTATCCCCCGAAGGCTTCACGGTTTTCACCAGCCAGTTTCTTAAGAATAGAGGAACATGCTGTAAGTCAGCGTGTCTTCATTGCCCGTTTGGTTATACTCTAAAAAAATGCGGCATTCAGTTTGAAGAAATAAGTGATGAGCAAGATTCAGTCTTAGAAGCGATCATGGCCAGTTCAGGTTCAACGGCTGTGGATTACAAAACTTTTCCACCAGAACACCGTCGACTAATTTTGGTCAAAGGCCAGATCTGTGGATTTTTTTTGAAAAATAACCTGGTGGTGAAGCATGTCTTCCTCAAACCACACTTCCAACACCAGGATTTATCCAAAGAGATGATCGAGAGTTATTTCTTTATCTAGACTACGCCCACCACGCTAAAAATGATGAAGCTACCAATCAAGATAAGTAGTGATTTTGAAATCCATAAATCTTTTTCCGTTACGGTCGCCATGTGGTTCCTCCTAGAAATTGTGGGGCAAAAAAGTCAAAGCATCCTTAACTCGTGCCATTCGTCACTGAGAGTAGCTTGGAAGTTTTTAATCATTAAAGGTTGAGAAAGTCTTAGTGCAGGAAATACTTCTCAAAAATATCGATATCGCTATCAATGGCCGAGAGAACATCAATGAGGTCCCAGGCCATTTCGTTGGCGAGCTTTTCATCTACGCCATAGCGGTTAACGAGCTCAAGTTGAATCCTTGCAAACAGTTCAGTTTCATTAATATCAGCAAACGATGGGTGTAGGCGTGCGTGTGCCAGCATAAACGTCCTCCTTGACGAGTATAAAGCTTCGAGAGCGTGTGAGTGTTTAGTTAACGAGATCTAGTAAGAGCGGATCAGTCCCACCAAGAGTCCACGAATTTCGCATTCTTTATCTTTGATGATAATAGGCTTCATGGTCTTGTTAGCAGGATGAAGTTCAATCTGTTTAGCTTTCTTAAAGTAGCGCTTTAATGTTGTTTCATTTTCCACAACGGCAACAACGATTTGGCCATTCTCTGCTTGGGTCACGTGTTTGATGATTGCAATGTCGCCACTTAAAATACCTTCTTCAATCATCGACTCACCCTTCACCTTGAGAGCGTAGTGTTTACCGCGCCCAAGCATCTGAACAGGAACACTGATCATGTCAGAGTTCTCAATCGCTTCAATGGGTATACCTGCTGCAATGGATCCTAATAGTGGAATCTCTTCAGAGTTTTGCTGAACTGCCGCTGGCATCAAGCCTCGAACAGAATGAGAGTCATTCTGAAGATAACCGCCATTGGTGAGATACTTAATATAATCCTGAACTGATCCCAGTGATTTAAAACCGAAGTTTTCTTGAATTTCTTTTTGTGTCGGAGAATAACCATTCCCGCGTACATACTCAGTGATGTAGTCGAGAACTTCTTTTTGCTTTCTTGTAAGTGCCATACTTTTTCTCCGTATCGTTTCCGTATAAAACCAGTGTAGACGTAATTTTTCCGTAGATCAATAGAAATTTGAAAATAACATAATTTTATATAGGGGCAGAATGGGGGCGCTGCTTCTTATCGAAGCGCTTGATGTAGGTACATTTTTTACAGAGTTCTTCAGTGAGATTGTGATTCAGAAACCCCTCTCTCATATTCACTAATCGTGGATGAGTGAGGATAGATTCAAAGCTTGTTTCGTAGACGTTTCCTAGTGGGATTTTCGCTTCTTTATCCAGGCAGCAAGGTACTACGGTTCCGTCTGCATGAATGCCTACCTGCTGGCTTAAAGCGTGGCAGAATCCATGTGAGCCTTGCTCAGGATCATTAAGGTTAGGCCACTCAAAGCGAGTGTCAAAATGAAAGTAAACTCGTCCAAGGATATTTTTACTCTTTCTAAAACCCAAGTCCGCACGCTCATGCATCGGGATTTGGAAGAACTCACAAATGTGATCGATGATTTCTTTATTTTCTTCATTCGTTTCTTTTAGGGTTGGCAGGTTCCAGAACCTAAAATTGATATAGAGATCTGGACGCTCTTTGAGGGCGTCTCGAGAAAATTGGAGAATGTCATACAGGTAAGGTCTAACATCCTGACCTGGAAAATTATCTTTAAAACTATGAAGAGAGAAATTGATCTGACGAAGGCAGCTGGATTTAAAGAAGGTATTAAAATCATATTTCGCTAAAAGAGTGCCATTGGTCACTAGCTGGATGGTGGCCTTTTCTTCTTCGCAGATCTCGAGAATTTTTTTGAATTCTGGATGGGCCAGCGGCTCGCCCATAAGATGCAAACAAACCTGCTCAGTATGAGGAAGCACTTGAATAAGAGTTTGGCGAAATTGATCAGGCGAGAGAACTTTTTTCTCACGTTCAAC
>CAMDDI010000180.1 GCA_945890905.1 Bacteriovorax stolpii | reverse complement strand
TGATCCCTTCTTTAAATTTACGCAACAAAAGGAGTTACTCATGAAGAATGATTCCAAGGTTAGTATCTTAGCTGAAGTCGATGTGGCCCATGCCAGATACTCTAACGGTTTTGATCTCGGTATTGATTTTGCCAACGAAATTGATGTTTGGTCCCAAATGGAATTTAAGGCCCGTCACCAGATTAAGCATCTTAAGCAGTACGGAACGCACAATAAGCATGTTGTACTCAAAGAGATTCATTCTTATTTCTATGCGACAAGACAGACTTTAGAAGAGTAAGCAAATACTGGGATTGATTATCCAATCAATCTCAGTATATCCATTTTAAAATTTATTCATCATTCTCAGCTTCATCTTCATCTTCAGGATGAATCACTGATATTTGGGGAATGCCTTCCAGGATGATAAGCTCTAAATCTGGATCATTCATCAAAGCGATTTCAAGCTCTGATTTTGATTTTTTAGTTTCATTTAGCAACAACACTTTTGTTTTCATCATATTGGCAATTCTTCCTGACTCTATTTTCTTATGATAGGGACAGGATAGGCCACTATAAAAGGAATTCCAAGGTACTCAGATGCCAACTTGGCAGGAATAATTGGTTCAAGATAAAAGCATATTAGCTGGTCTTAAAATAACCCAAAACAGTGTGAAATGCTGGAATTTATAAGGGATGTGTCGGGAACTTTGACATATGCCATGGCTTTGAGAAGAATAATTACTATATGAAAAAAACTATGACCATTTTATTAATGATTCTCTCCTCCCATGCCTTTGCATCCGAATTCTTGGTGGCGGGATGCAAAGTTATGAATAATTACGGAGTCGCTCTTATAACACTCCCTGGCGAAACATGTCTCTTCCAGGACAATGGAGATTTTATCTCGGCCGGCAAAGACGGAATGAAATATTTTAACTCGCAGAAAAAAGTCCTGTGGGAAATTCCAGGTGACTTCCATCATGAATTGGATTTTTCTCTGGATAAAAAGATCATTTTGGCCAAGACCCAAATAATTAAGCCTGGAACGAATGGAAAGCATCAGATGGATATTTTGATGAAGATTTCTTTAGACGGAAGAATCTTGGCGCAAATTGATTCGGCAGAAATTCTCAAACAAGCAGGAATTCCTGAGATGCTACGAGACCTTCACCATGATCCCAGCACTATCAAAGAAGGTCCGACTCAAGAAATTTCTCATTTCAATACTCTCTTTGAAATTCCACCTTATAAAAACTCTCACAAAAATAAATTTTTGCGGCCCGGAGATTATGTCTCCAACAATCACCTTCAAGGTATTTTCATTCTGTCTTCTGATTTAAAGCGCGTAGTTCATCACTATACTGTTCCCACTTCTAGGGGCCAAAGTCTTCATGACGTTCAGGTAAATAGTGATGGAAATCTTATCTTCTTTAATAACGATGAGCTTGCCAGTCCCATGAGTGCCAAAAGTTCTGCTGTTCAGATCATGAACCCACTGACTAAAAAAATAATTTTTAGTTTTGGCTCATCTTATAAACCCCTCTTCTATTCCATCAATGGTGGAGCCGTACAGATGCTGGGAAATGATCACTTACTTATCTCCACTCTTATCTCTGGTACCTATCTCTATTCTAAGAAAAAAAATGCCATCATTCATTCAACTCCCATAACTCATTTTCAAGACAATAAACCCATCATTGTCTTAAGAGTAAAAGCTGTTGAGCTTTCAAAATTTTTAGCAGTCTGGAAAGTAGAAGAAAATGAGCCGCTGAAATATTAGAGAGAATTTAGCAAAGGAAGCGTATGGGCCTGGTAGCGACCTTGATTGATGTTGGAATATATATCTGTGAGCTTTAAGGTATGGACATCAATTTTGAACAAAAAATCCATCCCCGCACTCACCAGATAGAAATTTTTATCTTCTGAAATCACAATCCCCACCGGTGATGGAATGTCGAAGTGAGTGATATATTCACCTGTTTCCAAATCCCAGCAAGAAACCACACTGGCCCGGGTATTGGTAGTAAGCACGCGTTTATGATCCTCATCAATCAGAGGGCTAAGAGTGAACACACTTTCTCTTTTATGAAGCTCCCGAGGTCCGTAGAGAGTTTTAAGGGTTCCCCCGACCTTACCTATGGCCAGAAAGCCTGAGGGGTTTGGAGCGTTGTCGTCTGTAGCTAGAAGAACGGCTATGTGACCCCGAGAACTTATGGATAAATGTCCAGGGGCGTGGTCTTTGCGATCTGGTTTCATTGAATCCAAAATTTTACCTGATTCAAGTTCCAAGAAAACAACCTCACCGTCACCGGTGATTTCTCCCATGCCCTCTTCACCCAATATTCCGCTCACGGCCACAGCTAGAACTTTATGATCGTTAATCAACACGCAATCATGAGGACCAAGGCCTGCCAAAGGGTACTCCCTGAGGATTTGATGAGTCTTAGAGTCTCGCAGAACTATTTTTCCGCGGTAATCTGTTGCTCTTTCTGTGGCCAAATAACTTGCGCCATCGGGCAGAAATTGACCGTGACCATAAAACTGATGGTCTCCTGTTGCATGTATGTAGGTGATAACAGATTCCGGGTCCTGAAGATTTGTGGCACCTGAGATGCGTTTGGCCTTATCAAAAAAGAGTAGTTCGTGGGGACGGACGGGGTTAGCGTAAACAGCATGAGGAGCAAACTTGCAAAAGATGGATTTCACCTCTTCGCCTGAGGATTTCTGAAGAAGAATTCCAGGCTTATAGGTTTGATTCACGTTATCCATGAATAAATATCCACTCGCAAAAGTTAAAGACTTCAACCTCTCCTCCAATTCAGCTAAGATCTGAAGTATGCCACAATTTCTTGGAATTAACATGGGGTTTCATGACTCATCTGCAGCAATCATTGGGCTGCAAGATAAGAAACTCAAAGACATTGAGATTTATCTATCCGAGCGCTTTACCAAGGTTAAGCATCAGGGCCTTTTTCCTTTTGCAGCACTCAAAGAACTTACTAAAAACCGTCCGACTCTTCTCTCAGAGATTCCCCAAGATCATATTGGTCTCAACTGTATTGGCTCTCACGCTCAAAAGGTAGAACAAGAAACTCTTAGAATCCTTCCACTCTATTCTGAAAAAATCCAGCATTTTGGATTTCAAAAATTAAGCCCTACTCATGTGCCAGATATTAAATTTATTACGCATCACCTGGCCCACGCGTATTCCGCCATGGCCCTCTGCCCTTATTCCCAAGCTATTATTGTGGTATCTGACGGAATGGGAAATTATCAGCATGTTTTTGGTGAAGATCACCCAGAGGCACATCTTAAAATGACCTCAAATTCGGCAGCTGTAGAATCTCTAAGTGTCTATTTAATGGATCAAGGCAGAATAACTCCGCTCTATAAGTTTTTTTCTCAAAGCCAAGAATCTGATTCTCAAAGAGTGTTTCTCAATAACGGTCTGGGAAATTTGTTTGAAAGTGTCTCTCGGCTTATTTTTAAAAACTGGCAGCAATCAGGAAAAGTCATGGGACTCGCCGCATACGGAACACCCATTCCTATCAATGACCGAGCGGAGTTTACCCGCTCACTAATGAATGTTGAAGCTGACCCTTCTAAAGATAAAAATGCCTTTGATGCCCAAGATCCCCAAACTTTTCAAGTTTTTGCAAATCTTGCGGCCAGTGTACAAACTTATTTTGAAGAGTTCATGATTAAGTTTTTGAAAGATTTAAAAATGGCCAATCCGAGATATGAAAATTTGATACTTGTTGGGGGCTGTGCTCTCAATTGTCTACTCAATCATAAAATCATTGAGCAAAAAATTTATGAACAGGTTTTTGTTCCTCCTTATGCTAATGATGAAGGCGTAAGCCTTGGTGTTGCCTTAAAGCTAGCTCAAGAAAGTGGTGATTGGATTTTTTCACCAACTCCTATTGAAGAGATGCATGCTTCAATGGGCCCTCCCGGATCAGATACTCAAGTTCAAGAGCATCTTGTGCCTGACTATTTCAAAGCCTATCAAATTTCTAAACCTGAAAACTTAACTCACCAAGTGGCTTGCATTTTAGAATCTGGATCTGTCATCGCATGGATTCAAGGGCGATCTGAAGTAGGTCCTCGAGCACTAGGTCATCGCTCACTATTAGTAAGAGCTGACAAGAGTGGTGTAAAAGCTTATCTCAATAACTCAATTAAATTTCGTGAACAATTTAGACCCTATGGCTCTACCATTCTAGCTGAGCATGTGCAGGATTATTTTGAAGTCGAAGCCAATTACACATCTCCTTTTATGAATTTTGCGCCCCAAGTGAGAAGTGATAAAAAAGAGCTGCTCAAAGAAGTCACACATCCAGATGGCTCAAGTCGAATTCAAACTTTAAGTCAGAAGCAGAATCCCTGCTTCTATGATCTTATCAAAAAATTCAAAGAGTTCACTGGCCTGCCTCTGCTTCTCAATACGAGTCTTAATATTATGGGACAACCCATGGTAGAAGATATTCAGGATGCATTTGATTTTTTCAAGCAGTCGGAAGTCAAAGTTTTAGTCTATGGAAACTATCTGATTCAAAAAGAGTTGAAATGAGTGAAACAAAAAAATTAGATCTTCATACTTCTGGAGAAGTCCTCACCGCCAGGATTAAGAAATGGTTTGAGCAAACCCGTCCCCAAGAAAAATATTATTTTATCGAGTCAGGAAAAAACTTCCCTACCACTAACCAGATGCCCGTAAGCTTCATTCTCTTTGGAGACTTTCTGATGGCGATCTCCGAATGGATTGCTCTTGGAGAAACAACTCCTGTGATATTCTATGTTCTGAGCCACCGCTCACTAAAGGTGATTCAAACTTTTTATCCAGATCTTGAATATGCCGTGGAGGTTATTCCCCGTTACGTCCTTTTCCCAGTTACACATCCTCCCAAAGCTTTTCCCACACCTAAAGAGGATTGGGAATTAATTTTCAGCGGCAGAATTTCTCCTTCAAAAAATATCCTTTTACTACTTCATACCGTCTCTGAACTTCAGATTACCTATGGTGAAAATGTCCGTTTAAAAATCATTGGCGAATATGACGACATTGGGAATCTCCCTCATTTCTTGGCCCCATTCCATCTTCCGCATCAAATGATTATCGCGCAGGCGATTAAACTTTTAAAATGGACTCACTCTCCAGAGATTATTCATGAAGAGACCAGTGACTCTTGGACTCAGCATCTTAGGGAAAAGTCTGTTTTAATCAGTCTGAGTACCAACTGGGCCGAAGACTTTGGTGTCTCCATGGCCCAAGCCGAAACACTTGGTACCCCCCTGATCTTTGGCAATATTGGAGGACACGCAGATATTCATGCGGAAAATGCTCTTCGCATTCCACTTCATCTCATGCATGACAGTGACCTTGCCTATTATCTGGATGCCTATTCATTCCCTCAGGTGAAGTCTATGCAGCTGGCAAAATTTATCCATGAGAGGAAATCTGCACCGCAGATAATAACTCAAACTGACTTCACTGTTCCACTTAATGCTCAAAGGTTTGCTCCCCATCTTGACCTACTTAACCAACAAGGCATTTTTCTCCAGCACTCTTTTAAATTTATTCCAGGACTTCCGAATAATATTCCTCAACAGCAATTTTGGTCCAAGTACTATGATGTATGGGGCGGATTACAGACTGAACTTACGGAAACTTTAATTGTGGCCTCACCTGTTTCACTCTCTTGGGATTCCATCCAACATACTTTTCAAACCATCTTGGGGTATTGGAGTATGCAAGGAACGAGTATCTCCAAACTCTCTATTATGCATTCTCATCAACCGAAGAAATTAAGAAAGCATCTGACTAAGTCCTTAAAACGCGTGGTCTTTATAGGATTTCATAGAGATGAAAAGGTTATCGCTCAAACTATAAGAGATTTTCTACCGGATGTGACCTTTCTGATTTATGTTTTTGAGCAACCACTATTTCTCTTCTCCTCATTTAAAGAAACTGATTTTACCTCTATGTTTGGTCTAAATGATTCTATCATTGTGAAGACCAAGCGTGACAAAAACATCAGTCGCCTAAGCTTTAAAGATATCAATGTGACAACTTGTCACTATTATCAAAGACCTCGCTCAAAGCCACTTCCGTTCAAAGATAGAAAAGGTGGACCCACCTTATTCTACGGTGGAAGGATTGCTGAACACAAAGGCCTGCATCATGTTCTCTGGGCCATGTCTTTGCTACATACAAAAGGAAATTGCCCAAACCTTGAGATTGCAGGCAAAGAAGATTTGCACTCCACCAGACATTTAGAAACAAAATCTCAGGATTACCTCTTTTTTCTCTACTGGCTGATAGAAAAACTGGGTCTCAAAGATAAGGTCATTTTCCGTGGCTATATTCTTCATCACAATTTATTAAATGAACTTTCAACCAGAAAACTTATTTCCGTTTCAGCTTCTGTTCAGCAAGATGAAAATTTTGGACTATCCATAGCTGAATCCCTCACTCACGGCTGCCTTTCGGTGTTAACAGACTGGGGAGGGCATGAGAATTTCATTCAAGATTTCCCAGATTCAGTTTTCACAGTGAAGGTTTCTAAGTCACAGGCAGGTTTGCAAGTGAACCCAGTAGAATTTGCTCACGCGATAGAGAAAGCATTAAGTGCAAGTACAAGTTTTGAATCACTGAAATCCAACCTTCCCCCACATATTCAAGAGATCATTCCTCTTGGAGCTAAGCTTGCTTCTACTGAGGCCAGATCAGAAATTTTGCTCCGTCGTGAGAACTCTCCCAAATTTTATTCGAGCACGAAATTTTTTGACCGAGTTGAGGATGAAGCCATATTGGAAGAAATGCGCCAGATCTATGGAGCAAAAACTCAAAGACCACCCCTTCAAAGTCATGCTCTGATCTCACCTTGGGTCATTATTGATGATAAAACCATTTGGATTCAAGATCCCTCAATGGCAGACAATCATTTAAAGCGAGAAAATCCAGGTCCACTTTCTTCAAAGGAATTTGAAGCACTAGTGAAACTAGGACAAGTTTACGGAATTAATTGAGGCA
>CAMDDI010000179.1 GCA_945890905.1 Bacteriovorax stolpii | reverse complement strand
ATTTTGCTTTATGCTTGGTTGAAAAGTTGGGAATGAATTTCGCACCAGAAAAAATCATCCGCAAAGTTTTATCAGGAATTGAGGCCGCCATCGCTGCCAGAGAAACGATTGTGAATGATGGAATTGTTTATTGCCGGATCAATGACTGTGCTCCGGGTACAGAAGGTTACGAAAACTGGGGAACTCCTTCTCGTGATAAACGATTAGCTAAAAGTATTGTTGATACGGGAACTCTTAGTGAAACGCTTCGTACATTTCCCACTTATAATAACTGGCTTCAGTATAGTCGCCTGAGTAGTTTAAACATGGGGATGGCCGATCTTAATCGCAAGCTTCAATCCCGTTTAACTTCCTATGATCCTCGTGACTCTCTGGAATCAAGATGGGGCATGAATACAAATGCCATTTCCCTCACTCAGAATCGCCGGGTGCAAGAAGCGCAAAAAGAACGAGTAGCATTAATTGAAAAAGCAGCTGATTGCAGAAATTCACCTCTGGATTGTCAGCGTGATGAAGCTCGGTACAATGAACTTTCAACCACTGAGCTAGATCATCAGTTACGCACAGATCTTGATCTCTATTTCACTCACTGTCTTTATCAGAATTGTCCCAATCAAATTGAGCTTCGCCGCGTATTTGAAAAAAGTTTTACCCAGTCTCCGGCCCCTTGGGATTCACTTGAAAAGAGAGCAGGAGTTTCACTTCCAGCTGGAGCTCATTATCTCCAGATCCGAAAAAATGTGAGTCCAGGAAGTAGTGATCATTTAATTTTAGATCATGATAAAATTTATAAGATGTCTGAGCGAAAAATTGTGAGCTATGAATACTATGGGAAAATCTATTATCATAAAGGCTCTCGTCAGTATCTTCGCGTCGGTCGAGATTTTCTCTCTGTATTGAATGATAATCTGATCGAAATTAAAAAAGTTCCTTTGGAACAGGGTGAATACCGCCTTCTCGATTTCAAAAATGGTCAGTATCTCATTTATCAATGCAGTAATGGACCCACTGAAGAAGACTGCTACGTTCATTCAAATAAAAATGCTTTTATTCTTGATGTAACCAAGATGAGTCTAAGCTCTCCCATGAATTACTTTTCACTGGCCGTAGATCAAGTGGGTGGAGCGGCCATTCTTCAAACTTCCACACAGCCTATTTTAATTCAAGCTTCTGGGGCTAATACCGTCGTGACCAATCTTGCTGCAGTGGAAGGTCAATTCAAGGGGCTTGTGACTTTGAAAATGGGTGAAGCTTTGGTTATGACTTCTACCAGCGGTACCAAGAGCTTATTCAAATTAACTGCTCAAAATAAGACCCGCATTCAAAATGATAAAACATCTATCAGGATGGAGAGAATCAATTCATCTTTTGTGAACGTTCATTCTTCAGATTATTACAACGTGAAGAGTAATGTGATTCTCAACAAGGATTTTGAAGCTTGGTCTAGGCCCGGGAATTATCAATTATCCATTTCTGCAAATTCTGATCAGCGCTTTGTCCATGAGTATGACTTAAATGATACTTACCGAACTCAAGTTTTGCGCAGCTTCTCCTTTGATAAGGGAAATGTGATTCCCATGAATTTACCCAATTTTACTTCCCAAACACTTATGGGTGCAGGAGCGAATTGGCTTTCATTTGCAGATAGGGAAGACAAAGAGGCCAGTGTCATTGACTATCAAGGACGGGTTTTAGAATCCTCAAAGGCCTATGCTAAAATGAGCTGCGGTCCTGATAAAACTAAGCGGGTATGTCAGGATTCTGAAAATCGGTTAGTGGCCAATTTTTACTTTGTACTTCCACTAGGCAGGACTTCTTTCCATCAAGTCAGCTTGGATAATAGAGCGTCAGTCTACGTTAGCAATTCGGCCATTGAATCAGCTCCAAATAAACTCACTCTTGATGTAGGCAGATCCATTCAATTAACAGATAATCTTATTCTGTGGTTACCATAATCTGATTTGAAAGTGAGAGCAGCCCATGCGCGAATTTTATCCGGAAATTGAGCCTTACAAAACTTCTACCCTAAAAGTTGATGCCACTCATACACTTCATTATGAAGAAGCTGGCAATCCTCAAGGAAGGCCAATTGTTTTTGTTCACGGAGGTCCTGGGGGCGGAATTGATCCGAGTCATCGCCGCTACTTTGATCCGAAAGTTTGGCGCATCATTCTTTTTGATCAGCGTGGATGTGGGAAATCAAAACCATTCTCTGAACTCAAAGACAATTCCACCTGGCACTTAGTGGCCGACATGGAAATGCTTCGAGAAGAACTAAAAATTGATAAATGGACTGTCTTTGGTGGTTCGTGGGGATCAACACTTGCCTTGGCCTATGCTATTTCTCATCCAGCTCAAGTGAAGGGTCTCATCCTGCGTGGAATTTTTTTATTGCGAGAAAAAGAAATTCGCTGGTTCTATCAAGAAGGGGCGAGCTTTATTTATCCGGAGCCTTGGGCAAAATATCTTGCCGCCATTCCTGAAAATGAACGAGGTGATCTTGTGAGTGCTTACTATAAGCGTCTTACTTCAACTGATAAGGAAACTCGCACTCAAGCCGCCAAGGCCTGGTCCATTTGGGAAGGGTCCACTTCTAAGCTTTTCACTGATCCTAAATTCATTGAGCACTTTGCAGGGGATGAATTTGCTGATGCCTTTGCCCGCATTGAGTGTCACTACTTTGTGAATAAGGGTTTCTTTAAAACTGATAATTGGCTGATTGAAAACGTGGATAAGATTCGTCATATCCCCACTTGGATTGTGCAAGGACGCTACGATGTGGTTTGCCCAGCTACTAGTGCCTATGAACTCAATCAAGCGTTTCCTGAGTCTAAGCTATTCATTATTCCAGACGCGGGACACTCAGCGACTGAACCTAGTATTCGTTCAAAACTCATTGAGGCCACTGATCACTTCGCCACTGTCTAATTTATAAACACACCTCTATAAAATTCTCCCCCGCTCTGGCGGGGAATTTAATTTTCTTCATAATCATCCTATCAATATTAACTTGTCTAAAAACTTAGACGCTAACCAAACGATAGGGGTTACTTATGAAAATATCATCACTCGCAGTTCTTGTATTACCGGCAATGCTTCTTATGGGTTGTGAATCAGGTCCAGTATCTCAAGAAGATCAAGTGACAAATTTTGTTGCTGCTCTTAACAACGAAGGTGGCCGCTTTTCAGTATCAAAAGCTATATCACTTCAGGGTGGATATTCAGTGATCTTAGATCGCGGGACTATTTTCGCACCTGATCGCCATTTCGCTATTGATGTTATGTCATATAATGCATTCTCATACTCTGGTTACGGATACCTTCAACGTATGACTACAGATGGCCGAGTTTATAACAACCTTACTTCTTTGGGTAACGGTGACTATCTTGATCCTCGCTCTGGAACTACCTTCAATAAAGTAACTGATGAAAGTATGCTTGATTCAGCCACTGCTGAAGCTATTAATAAGGCCGAAAAATCTTTAAAGATTGCGGCAGTTCTTCAAGATGATTTCAGCATGTCTGAAGAAGCATCTTTGAAAGCTGGAGCTATTCTTTCTGGTCTAAATTCAGATTCAAGTTATGAGCAAATTAACTCTGCCGTAAAATCTATCACTGGTAGCTCTCTACAAGACTTGCAAGCAGCTATGGGTAACCCAAGTGCTGAAAAAGCCGCTCTTGCTAAATTGAAAGAGAATGGCATCAGTGTTGCTTCTATAAATGCAATCGTGGATTTTATGTCCAGCATTTAAGCACTTACCACATTTAAAAGGAGGTTAGGTGCAGATAGTATATACACTGTCTATATTCTTTGCACTTAGCCTCTCTTCTATTGTCCTGGCCGGGGACTACACGCCCGGACTGGTTAAAAAAGCCTCGGAAGATACTCTTCCTACAGACCTTAAGGTTTCAAACGCCACTGTTCACCTGATGTTTGAAAATCACCAAGAACTCTCGGCACTTAACCCAAAGGATTCATCACTTTGGACCAATAGTAAGGGTACGATCGCTAAAATTAAGCTCGCTCTACCTACCACTGATTTAATTTTTAAGTCCGCTCTTAATTCGAGTTCAGAGAATTACCGTTTTAGTGCTTCAGCAGGGTCAGAAGTGTCTCTAGAAGTTTACTTGGGTGTTAAAGCTCAGAACTATCTTCTCCGCGCGGCACTCCTAACTAAACTTGGTTTTCAGGTTCCTAAAACCACCCATGAAAAGTCGATTACTGTTAGTTTCACAAGTGTTGACCAGAAAAATCAATTCATTGAAAAATGCACACAACAATTTTTGCCTCTTGGGATTACTAGAGAAGAGATTTCTAAGCGCTGGTTACTTGAAGATCGCGGCCTCTCACTGAAAATTAATGATGTCGTTATCGTGAAAAAAGAAAACACTCTTTGGGATCTCTCTTTTGGTTATATGGATCGCGCCCACGCTCAGAATAGTCGTGCCATGAACTCTCTGCTCTTACCTTACACACTGGTTGATATCTCTGAGAGCTTTAACTTAATAGATGGAAAAATTGGAAGCCTTGTTCAAGGAGATCTCTTTTTTGATTACAGTGCTTCTCATGAACTAAATCCTAATACTGATGACATCACTTGGGTCGCCAAAAGAATACTCGCACTTTCAGAAAATGACTTTAGCGAGATTGTTGACTTTGCAGGTTTCCCTTTTGAGCCCTCACTTCTTCTTTATAATAAACTTCTTTCTCGTCGCAACTCTCTGTTAAAAATCTTGCACCTAGAGGGAGAAGAGTATACGGCCAACTTAAGAGAAACAAGTGGCGAGAGTCTAAGAAATGGACGCTTGTTTTTTAAGCGCGGAAATACCCAAACTTATCAGGATGCAGCTGGGGCACTTTTCTATCTTGGCCATTCAAGAAAGTATGCCTTCGGAGCTTTTGATAATCCTTTGGGTTTTTCCAAAATGATGTCTTATCTCAAAACGACTTCAATCAATACAGCTATTGAATTAGCAGTCGCTCAACTTGATAGATACCTTCTCCCTCAGGTTGATAACTCAAAAGAAGTAGTGGATGAGCACTTCCAAAAGATTGTTCGCGCTTTCTTGGCCTATCTCGATACAGGCGAAGAGCAAGATACATCTCTAGGGACAAAGTTTGTTCGCTTTCTTGATGCAGACGTTTTTGTTTCTAAAGATATTTCCATGGGGCGTCTTAGTGGTCCCGGAAGCACTCTGTTTTTGAATGAAACGATTGGTGTTTCTGTGAGTACTGGTCTTAACATGTTTAGCGATGCTCTTCCAAAGAGCATTGGTTTGTCTGGAGAATTATCTGTTGGATACCACAGAACATTTACTAAGTTTTCAAAAGTTTCAAGCATTGATAATGCAGTTTCTATTGGATTTTCAAGGGACCTTCTAGGAATGGTAAAATCGAGTTTCCTAGGCATCCGTGACAACTGGAAGAGTCTTATTAATCAAAGACTCCTTAAGAGTATGAATGAGAAGCTCGAAGTAGGGGAGTCGTTTGTTATTTCTGATAACTTTGGATTCAAGGCCAAGACCACTGCCGCGATCTCTGGTGTTTATGTTTCTCCCGCTCACAATGCTTTGAATATCAGAAGACTCTATTTCTATAAAAACGCTGACAACAATATTCAAGTTTATCAGACCTCAGGTCCTATTCAGAATATTGGAATTGATTTTGGGATGACACAAGCTTTTATCCCTATCATAAACTTCAATTTTAAGCGTACTTTTGGAAAAACAAAGACTGTGGTTTATAAGATTAGCCCCGAGTTCTTTACTGGTTCTAACCTTGACTTAAACAGCGAAGCGGCAAAAAACAGTGTTGAGGTATCTTTAATTGAACACAACTTTAAGCAAAACCTCTTTGGATGGTCATTTTTGCTCCTTCAGAGGAACTTTCAGGATACAAAAGATAGCATCTCAGTTCAAAATTCTCGTGGAGCTCAAAAGAAAATTGACGTCTATCGTAAGCATACTTTTAGCAACGCAAATCCTGTTCAGTTTTCAGCTAGTCTAGCCGCTACTTTAATTAAAGAGGCCAATCAAGACGTAATGAATACCATCATGCAAAGACTTGCGATTTTTCGAGATAATAGAGAAGAGCGTGTTGAAGTCCAAGCTGAAATGAATGCTACTTCATCTTTGAGTGAACTTGATAACCTCTATTCAAGTGTTCGTCTGAACTGGAGTGGCCTGCGTATCGATCGTCGTCATTTAAATACTTTGATCACCAACATCAACCGCGATGCCGGCAGAGAGATCTTTGCTCTTGAGTCAGTTCAAAATACAGATTCTTTGGTATTTTATGATATGGGAATCAGTATCTCTGTTTATAATACTGCCATCATTCAGCTTCTTGATTCGAGAGTTCAAGAAATCGCGGAACAACTTAATCAAAATCCAAGTTCATCATTTAGCACTTACCTCCAAGGTGCCAGTGATCAAAAAGCTCTTGAGAGAAGATTCCGTGCCCGAGTTAGAGCTCTTCGGGAACAGGCCCAGGCCTGCAAGCAAACTCTTCTTTTAGAAACCAACAAATCGTGTCTAGTTAATTACATTGATCGCATGAAGAAGATGCTCACTCTTAATGGATTTATCAATTTGCTTGGAGAAGAAAACATCTTCTTAACGGGTGCCATTGATGGTGTGTTCTACGGAGATGAATTAGGTCTAACCAAGAAAGTTTACGCCAATCAGTATGGCCGCTCTCAAGGTAAGTATGCAGATGGAGTGATCAATTATGTCATTCGTAGAGAGAGTTTCAATTACTCTGAGTTCCTTTTAAGCGGGATTTTAGGGGTATAATATGAATAAACTTATCATCATCCTTACTCTTGTCTTCTCTCAAAGCTCTTTTGCTGGTTTCTATCAGTGGTTCTTAAAAAATGATGGAAGAAGTGTTGTAGAAACAATTACTACAAGTAAGGCGAAGACTTACAATGCTCAGTTAGGTATGGATTTGGGCCTAGTCGGTTCAAGACTTTCAAGTTTACCTGAAGTTAAAATTGCTATTCTTGACTCTGGTGCAGATCTCTCTCATCCTCAGTTAAAAGACTCGATCCTCAGAAACGAGACAGAGTGTTCCGGGACTCGTGGAGAA
>CAMDDI010000178.1 GCA_945890905.1 Bacteriovorax stolpii | reverse complement strand
ATGAGGATTCTGCGCTCCTTGTACTTGGAGTCCAGCGATTCCACCTGCTCCTTTCAACAACTGCGCGTGATGGCCCTTATCATCGAAGGTCAGAGTCAAACGCAGATGGCAGAAACTCTGTTGGTGAGTCTTGCGGCCGTTTCAAAACTCATTGAATGTCTCGTCAAGAAGGAGTTTGTATTAAGGAAGCCGGGTTTGGACCGCCGAACACAAGATTTAAGTCTTACCTCAAAGGGTAAGCGGGCATTCAATAAAGCTAATAGTTATGTTGAGCGTGAGTTTGAAACAGGACTCAAAAAATTAAGTAACGAAGAAAAAAAACAACTTACTCAGGGGCTCGCGGCCTTGGATCGTTTCGTTGATATTATGAAAGAGGTTAAGATGATTTTTCTAGTGGTTCCCCTTTTACTCATGGGCCCAGTTCAAGCGGCCATATCACTTAAAGATGCCTTCCAGTCTGCACGGAGCAATATGGAAACCTTAAAGCGCGCAGACGCTACCATCGTTCAGCGGGAAGAACAAAAGACCCGCACCGTAGCGGCCCTATTACCCAACATTAATGGGGTTGGAAGCTATACTCGCATCGATCCACCAAGTGGAGCAGGAGCATCGCCCTTCTTGCTGACTCGTCAGTATTCTTATGCTGTTCGTTTAAGTCAGCCTCTTATCCGAGGTGGATCTCTTGCCGCCAATCGCATGGCCAAAGAAAATATTCTTTTGGCCGAGTTTCAAAAAAATGCAACGGAAGTAACTCTCTATCAACTTGTGATTAGTTCCTATTACAACTTAATGATCGCTCGCTTTGATCAAAAAAATCTTCAAGAGTTGCAAAAATATAGCAGAGAGAGAGTCAGAGAACTTCAGGGACGTGCCAAAATTGGACGCTCTCGTCGAGGAGAACTCATCGAGGCTGAAGCACAACTCTTAACTAGTGATTCTCAGTTTCAGCAGGGAAGCATCAATCTTGGACAAGCTGAAAAAATGTTTGAATTCTTTACTGGGCTTAAGGCCGATGAGCTTATGCCACTGACTCAAATTCCTACGGTGAACTCAAGCCTTGGTGAGTATTTACTAAAAGTGAAAACTCGCCCAGATATTATGGCGAGCAAACAACTCATTAAAGTGGCCGAAGAACAAATTGGAATTTCCAAGGGTGGGCATTATCCCTCGCTGGATTTAACTTCTAACTACTATTTTAAACGGACTGGTATTCTCTCTACTTCCGATTGGGACGTAGGCCTTGCAGTCATTATTCCTATCTTTCAAGGAGGAGGAAATCAGGCCTCGGTCCGTGAAGCTGTGGAAGGAAAAAGAATTGCTGAGCTCAATACCTCGGAGAGTTTAAGAACGGCCGAACGGGATCTGGCAGTTTTGTATCAGAATTTTGTTCAGGTCTCTGCTCAGCTTAATACTTTAAAAAACGCGATGGAGAAGGCCGGGGAGGCTTACCGTTCAAATAAAAATGACTACTCAAATGGCATTGTTACTAATCTGCAAGTTCTGCAGTCACTGAACTTATTTATCGAAACCAAGCGCTCTTATGATTCACTCTACGCGCTTGCTCATATGTCTTATAAAAATCTTGAAGCTTCAGTAGGAGTTCTTCCATGAGTTTATCCGATATTTCCATCCGCAAACCCGTCTTTGCCTGGATGCTCATGGCCGCCATGATCATCTTTGGTTACATCTCCATGAGAAAAATGGGGATTTCTCAAATGCCGGATGTGGATTTTCCGGTTGTAAACGTTTCTGTCACTTATGAAGGTGCCGCTCCAGAAGTGATGGAGCTTGATGTGATTGATCCCATTGAAAGTGCCGTTCTCTCAGTGGAAGGTGTGAAGTCTGTCACCTCAACCGCACGTTTGGGGTCGGCCAATATTTCAGTTGAGTTTAACCTTACAAAAAATATTGATGTGGCCGTATCAGAGATTGAAAGTAAAATTTCACAGGCCCAGCGTTTGCTTCCTGATTCTATGGATCCTCCTACTATTGCTAAAGTTAACCCTGATGACAGACCCATCATGTTCCTGGCCGTAACTGCTCCTGATATGTCCGCTAAAGACCTTATGTCCTATACCAGAGATGTGCTTAAAGATAAGTTCCAAACTGTATCAGGAGTGGCCGACGTATTCCTCGCTGGATACATCGATCCTAATCTTCGGGTTTGGGCCTACAATGATAAACTCAACAAACTGCAACTCACCGTCAATGATGTCATCAATGCCATTCAGGCTGAACACAAAGAGTCTCCTTCAGGATTTATTGAAGATCCTACTCGCGAAAGGAATGTTCGAACATTGGGTGAGGCGGCCAGTGTTGAAGAATTTAACAAACTCCCCATAATTCGCCGTGGTGGTCAGGCCAATTACGTACCCATATTTTTAAAAGAAGTAGTGGATGTTGAAGAAGGGCTTGCAGATGTGCGCAGAATTTCTCGCTCCAATGGAGAAAATGCAATCGGTCTGGGTATTAGAAAGCAGCGCGGATCAAACACCATGGCCGTGGCCGAAGGTGTGAAGAAAAAAATGATAGCACTTCAGAAAGATCTTCCGAAAGGAATGAATCTGAACGTTAACTTTGATACCACCAAGTTCATTGATCAATCCATTCATGAGTTGGGCTTTAACTTGTTATTCTCGGCTTTGCTTACGGCCTTTGTGTGCTGGCTCTTCTTAGGATCATTTGCTGCTACCATTAACGTGGTCCTCGCTATTCCGACATCTATTTTGGGTGCGTTCATTATTTTGAAATACATGAACTTCACTCTGAATACGTTTACCCTTTTGGGCCTCTCTCTCTCCATAGGGATAGTGGTGGATGATGCCATTATGGTGCTGGAAAATATTTACCGGCATCACGAAGAGGGTAAAGATAAGGTCAAGGCCTCCATTGATGGGGCCAATGAAATTTCTTTTGCTGCTCTTGCCGCAACAGTTGCGATCATGGCAATCTTCTTACCGGTGGCCATGATGGACGGGATCATCGGAAAATACTTCTACCAGTTCGGGATTACCATTTCCGTGGCCGTGGGTCTCTCCTATATCGAGGCGCTGACTCTCACTCCAATGCGTACCAGTCAGTTTATGGAAGAGACAAAGCGGGTTTCAAAGCTCGGTAAGTTTGTGGATGACCTCTTCGATTCGCTTGTCCATAGTTACTCGAGAATTTTAAAGTACTCACTTGATCATCGTTTTGTGCTTCTCTCTGTCTCAGCGATCTTTTTTGCGGCAACTTTTTATCTCGTAAAATTTATTCCCAAAGAATTTGTCCCTGTTCAAGATACCTCTAACTTTATGATGCGAGTAAAAGCACCTGACGGATCTTCACTACAGTATACCAATGGTCTAACTCGTGAAGTGGAAGCCTTTCTTTTAAAAGATCAAAGTGTCATGAGGCATTTTGTGGCCGTTGGTGGCTTCGGTGGGGCGATGGAGCCTAATACTGCGAACGTGTTTGTGTCTCTTAAAGAGCCTAGCAAAAGGCCCATTAATCCTAAGACCGGAAAACCTTGGTATCAACCAGATCTGATCAATGCTTTCAGGGAGCACTTTAAAGATTTTAAAGGTGCCAAAGTTTTTATTCAAGATACTTCTCAGGCCGGATTCTCTGCCTCTGGACGTGGTTTTCCAGTTGAATTTACTCTCACTGGAGGAAATTTTAAAACACTCACCAATACGGCCAAACTCATCATGGACGATATGCGTGCCTCAGGAATTTATACTGATATCGACACTGACTACAAAGAAAGTGTGATGGAAATTCATGTTTTCCCTGACCGCGATAAGGCCAAGAGTCATGGCGTATCCGTGCAAGAAATTGGAACGACCATTAATGCTCTTATCGGTGGTGTAGTCATCGGAAAGTACTCTAAGGATGGACATCGAAATGATATCCGGATTAAGATGGCCAATGCTTCAAAAGATAAGATTGAAGATTTAAAGAAAATTTTTGTGCGAAATACTCAGGGTGAACTGGTGCGCCTGCTAGATGTGGTTAAAGTAGAAGAGCGTCCAGGTGTTCAATCCATTAACCGCCGAGCACGGCAACGTGCAGTCACAGTGTTTGCAGGTCTATCTCCTGGTAAATCTCAAGGGGATGCCCTAGATCAGGCCCGTACCATTGTGAGGAAGCATCTTCCACAGGGCTATAGCTTAATTGAGAGTGGATCTGCCGAAACTTACAATGAAGCATTCACTTCCCTTTTATTTGCTCTGGTCATGGGTATCGGGATTGCTTACATGGTTTTAGGAACGCAGTTTAATAGTTTCATTGATCCGGTCACAGTTCTTATGGCCTTACCGTTTAGTTTTTCTGGAGCTTTCCTTGCTCTTTGGGCCATGAATCAGACCATCAATTTATACTCCATGATCGGTCTTATTCTTTTGATGGGGATTGTGAAAAAGAACTCTATTCTTTTGGTCGATTTTACCAATCAGAGGCGGCAAGAAGGGCTTAAAATTAACGATGCTCTTTTAGATGCTTGTCCAAAACGTTTGCGTCCAATTATGATGACAACATTTTCTACGGTTGCTGGGGCAGTTCCTCTGGCATTCGCGTGGGGTGCGGGAGCTGAATCCTTAAGGCCCATGGCGATTGCGATTATCGGAGGATGTATCGTTTCAACTGTACTAACTCTGGTGGTAATACCTGCGATCTATTCCATGTTTGGCCGAGAGAAAGAGCATCATCACAAAGTCTAGAACTTAAAAAAAGAAGAGGGCCATTAAAAGGCCCTCTTTTCCATTTCAATATATATTTTAATCCCTTCTTCTAAATCTCCATTAAAGATTATCTTCCCTCTATCCATCACCGCGATTTGATTACAAACTTTTCGAATCTGATCAAGCGAGTGAGAAATAAAAATGGTCGCACCGGCCTTTTCAATAAAAGCCTTCATGCGATTAGCGAGTTTTTCTTGAAAGAAAATATCGGCCCCATCAAAGACTTCATCCAAAATGAGAATATCAGTCACCTTGGCCGAAATAAGAGAAAGCAGAAGACGAGACTGCATACCTTTGGAATATTGCCGGAATGGCACATCAATAAAGTGACCCAGTTCTGAGAAGGCGATCGCCTCGTTTACTAGAGGTTTAAGATCTTTGACCTCAGGAAAAAACATCCTGGCCAAGAGAAAAGCATTCTCCCGTCCGGTCAGTTCATGCAACACACCTGTTCCTGTATCAAAGATGGCACGGATTTCTGATGAGGAAATGATTTTTCCTTGCTGAGCTCGCATCATGCCTGCCAAGCATCTGCAAAGGGTGGTTTTTCCACTTCCGTTTACACCCAGTATCCCCAGACGCATTCCACGCCTAAGATCAAAGCTCACGTTATCAATGACGTAGAGGTATTCTGGCTGCTTAAATAAATATTCCACGGGATGAGTGAAGGCCGAAATAAACACATCCCTAATCCCTTGATGCTGAAAGTGTTCGATCTCAAAATGAACTTTGAGATTTTGCACGCTCATTAAGACTTCAGAGTTTTCGGTAGAAGCCATTGCGCCTCCTATGCCAAGTGTATCCAGCAAATAAACAACTGAGAGTCGCAATACCCAGACTATTTAAATATTTAATCCAGAAGTTTCCCATAGTAGGATCCCACAATAGAGTTCTAAAAGGTTCAATCAAATAGGTGAAAGGATTCCAATCCACCATCCATTGCCAGTCTGAAGGGACAAATCCTCGGGGATAAAAAATAGGAGTTATAAAAAAAAGTAAGCTAAAAACAAAACCCATAATGAAATTGATATCACGGTAGAAAACATTTAGGAGACTTAAAGAAATAGTAAAACCCATTGTGGCCACCAGTAAGGGAATTAGAACAAGGGGCATGTAGATCAGATTGAGAGCTTCACGGTCTGAAAACAAAAAGAAAGGAAGCAAGATGATGGCAAAGCTTGCTAGAAAATTGATAAAGTTATCTAGCACCTGGGAAGCAATGAGCACCAGAGGATTAATCTTAAAAGATTTTAAAAGATGGGCCTGAGAAATAAAAACAGGTGTTCCCATCTGTATAGTTTGTGAAATAAAAATCCAGGGAAGAAGTCCACCTAAGAGATAGAGGTAATATTCTGGGATTTGCAGTTTTAAAAATTTTTTGAAAACCAGACTCTGAACACCGAACATAAGCAGTGGATTGAGAATAACCCAGATGAATCCAGCAAAGGTGCGACGATATCTTGATTTAATAGAAGCGAGGGTTAGGTCAGAAACCTGGACCCAAAACATTTTAAATGCCATGGGCCCATTGTAACCGTATTTTTACTTTTTGATCACGTTTTTTAAATCAGAAGCAATAGATGTGATGCGGAAAACCGTTTCACCCTTAGGATCTGTGTCGGTTTCGGAAACACAATTAGAGCCATCTTCTCGGCAAACGTTCACAACCTGACAACTTCTAGGGTCACGGGCATCGCTTGGAGTGTAGTCGGTTTTACCAGAAGTCAAAATTCCTTCTACAAGACCTGTGCTTACATCAATCACGGCCGAACCAGAGTTGCCATGAAAAGTATCAAGGTTAGTCACAAAAGTTCGGGCACCAGTATTATCGATAATCTTTCCTCCCAAAGTAATCTTTGTAGGAAGGCCTGAAGGGTGGCCAATGACCACAAGATTGGCTGATTTACTTACCTGGCCAGAAAGTCGGAATTTAAGGGGCTCTCGACCTGCTACTGGGCGATCAAGCTTGATCACTGCGAAGTCAGAGTTGTCATCAAATTGAGACCCAAGAACCTGCTTACAGCCGTAGATGTTATTTAGCGGAATATTTTTTGTAGGGTTGCTAGTGGCCGAAGTCATTTCATAGTCAAATACCCAAACAAAATTTGCACAAACTGTTTCAGGTGGAGCAAAAGAACGATAGCAGTGGCCAGCTGTCACTATTGTATCTGGGCCCACTAAAAATCCAGAACAGGTGGCCGCCGTATATTGATTAGCAAAAGCTTCAGTTGAGCAAATATTTGCACCCTTGGCCAGAGTCTGAGTGGTTCTGGGATTGAGATCAGCGGATCCTTTGGAAGTTGTAGAAAGAAATGAAGCTATATTCACCATTCCCGCATTAGCACGAGTGAGACGTCTTAAGAGTGTATT